>JAIEEW010000150.1 GCA_029067255.1 Clostridia bacterium
ACTTCTCAATATGATGCAAAAGACCAAAAACAACGAAGAGTTTATCGAGTCGATAATAACGCAGGTGAAAGTGCTTGAGAAGAACGGTTACAGCATCCGTAAGTTTTTGTAAAAACTGACGGGCGGACCGTTAGAAAAATTAAATAAAAAAATAACGGCGAATTTGATTCGCCGTTATTTTCGTTTTGAAAGACTATCCTAAAATTACGCTCAATGAATGTTTTTTATCGGCAAATTTCAAGAACGATTCACCGTAGCGGTTTATTAAAGCCTGAGCGCCGAGTTGGGTGCATATCATCGTTTTCTTTTTATCGGCAAGACGTTTTTCCAGCGTGGAGAAGAGATATTCTAGGGTAACGTTTTTGTAGATAGGTTCCGAACCTAGATTGTCTATTATCAACATTTCGCAGTTGCTTACGTAATCAAATAATTTACTCATAGCCGATTGCTTGTTGGTGTGCTTATCGAGAAAGACGTTTATCAGTTCAAATGCCGTAACGTAAAATACGCTTATATTTTTTTCCAAAAGATCGTTGGCGACCGCCGCCGCGAGCGAAGTTTTGCCTATACCGCTTGCTCCTGAAAAGATAAAGTTAGACCATTTGCAGTTTTGAAAATTATCGCAAACCTTTTTTTCCATTATATTAAAAAGTTTATTTATCGCGAGAATCTCGGGACGTTCCGACGACGCATAGGAGTTGTCCGCAAAAGTAAATTTAGGAATAGGGGATACGCTTGCGTATTGTCTTAGCAGCGTATTGTATTCCTCAAGAAGACATTTGCAGGGGTTGCCGTTGATATATCCTTCGTCTTTGCATATCGGGCAAGAGTATTTTGCCGCAAAATTCAAAGAGTTGGTCTTCACGTAATCGGCGATTTTTCCGTTTAGAGCGCTAAGAGAAGTTTCATCGTCTTCGGCTGATTCTCTTCTCGCTTTTTTGCGGGCGAGTTCCAGTTCCAACGCTTTTTTTTCTTTAAGCATATCCGCAAGAGTCGTATGCGCGGCAAGTATCTTGCGATTGCTGTTTCGGCTGTTTTCCTTTGCTATCGCCCGTCTGGAAGAGTATAAAATATCAAGTTTTTGCGAGAAAAATTTTATCATATCAGTCTTCTAAATCTCCCAGTTCTTCAAGCGTGTAGAAATAATCGGAAAGTTGCTCTTTCGTATAAGTTTGAGTGGTAGTCTGCGCGGAAGAAAGCGTTCCGCTCGCCTTAGCCTGTTCAAGCGTAAGCGCGCCGTTATTTTTCCATTTTGCAAGCAAATTATTGAGCGCGGACATAGACTTGCCTTGACATAGGGTAGCGCCGTATTCAATAACGTCGTAATCAAAATTCCACATCTGCGTCCAAACCTTGTACATATCTCTGTCGTTTGCGCTTACGTTACGCGAATATCCGGTAAGTTCGATGATCTTCTTTATTGCCAAATCTCTTTGCATGAGTTGGGCGAGATACTCGTTTATCGATTGCGAGTTTACGCAACCTTCGTTATAGAATTTTATAACGCGTTTGTTCATGCCTTCGAGCGTGCGAATAGAGTTGTCAAGACAGTATTCGGCGATCAGAAGAATAGCGTTTTCGTCAAATCCGCGTCCCAACCAGTTGTTGATATATTTTTCCACGATATATTCGACGTTTTCATAGTACAGACCGAGCGTTTTATTGACGTTGTAGGCGAGTTTGTACATCGATTGCTTGTTGGCAAGATACTCGTCCATTTCCTTTACGCTCATAGCGTTGTTGCGATAAAATTCGTCAAGCAAACTGTCAAGCCTTGCAAACCCGCCTTTGTTTTTAAGCGATTTTGCAGCGAAGAGTATCGCGTCAAGATTGAACCCCCAACTTCCGCTCCATTTGAGATATAGATTTTTGTCTTCGAGATCGACTTCGGATTTTTTGCCTACCGCCTTGCAGATAAGGCGGATCGCTTCGTTGGTCGTTTCGAGTTGTTTGATTTTCTCGTCCACGTCGGCAAGAGTGCGTACGCCTTCTTCCAGCCAGTTCTTAGCGACGGCGAGAATATAGTTTGCTTTGATTTTTTCGCCTTTGAGATTGACGCAGTATCTAGCGATAGTGATAAGCGTTTCCGGCTTGATTTTTGTTTCTTCTATAAAATCGTAATATACAGTGTATTGATTTATATTGTTGAAAACCACGCTCGGGAAAAGCGCTTCGAGTTGGGTGTTGAAATCTGCGTACTTGTCTTTTTTATAATGTCTTGCGTATGCGCTTTTTATATTCTTGTAAGAAACCGAAAGTGGAGAATAACTCGTAATAT
>JAIEEW010000151.1 GCA_029067255.1 Clostridia bacterium
ATTGAATAGGGGTAAAATATATTTTGTTAAAATTGCGAAAATGATAACGTTTATTAGAGACATAAATTTATTGCTTATCAAAGATTAAATTGTATTTATTTTGACTACGGCTTAACGGTATAGAATTTTATGGACAAAACGGTGTAAATAAATTGCCGTAATTTTAATTTCAAGAACAAGTTATTTTAGATATTTGATATCGTGTATATGCGAAATAATAAATAAAATGCAAAATTTTTTACGAAGGGCATTTATTATTTACTTTTATTATAAACTATGGTATACTAACATAAACAAAGAGTCTTTTGGTGTATTATGCAGTTTGAAGAAATCGACGTAAAAATAGCCGAATGTTTGCAAAAAATCGAAGATGCTAAGCGCAGAGCAGGCCGAGTTGATGACGTGTTGTTGATAGGGGCGACAAAAACTCAATCTCCGGAACTGATAAAATATATTCAAGATAAGTCGCTTTTGACTGATGTTGGGGAAAATAGAGCGCAAGAAATAGTAGAGAAATATGAGTTTGGACAAAAACTTCGTTGGCATATGATTGGGCAGTTGCAGACAAATAAAGTCAAATATATTATTGATAAAGTTGTTATGATACATTCTCTTGATAGGGAAAGCCTTGCCGACGAAATTGATAAACAGGCGAAAAAGCATGATTTGATTGCGGATTGTTTGATAGAAGTCAATATGGGCAGTGAATTGTCAAAAGGCGGCGTTGAACCTGATAAATTATTTGAATTTTTGAGATATGTGTCGATAAAAGATAATATTCGCCTGCGCGGACTGATGACTGTTATGCCTAATATACAGGATAAAGAACGATTAAAAGGACTGTATGTTCGATTTAAAGAATACTTTGAAGAAATGAAGAAAAGAGTATCTTCAAGACATAAAATTGATACTTTGTCTTGCGGAATGACCAATGATTACGAGATGGCAATAGAATTTGGCGGAGCGACGCAGGTTAGACTTGGCAGATCGCTTTTCGGCGAAAGAAATTATGCGAACGTGAATATATAAGAGGTAGATATGGACAGAAGAGATTACAATAACGAAGAGAGAGAAGTTTTTAATAATGACAGGGGATTTCAGCCTAGAAGGAGATTCAACTTTTCTCGTAACGATTATCAAAATTTCAACACAGGCAGCGATTTTCCTGAACAAAATAAGCCTATTTATCCTCAATCGGGATATAGACCGCAATATTCGCAAAACGCTTATCCCCAACAGCAGCCATACTCTCAGCCGCCTATGAATAACGGCGCGTATGATTCGCAGTATCAACAGATGCCTTCGCAACAACCTTACGTTGCGCAGAATTTTCAGGGGCAATATTATCCGCAGCAAGAAGACGAATTTGATTTTGATGGAAGAATGGCTTCACAGGATATTCAACCGCAGAAAAAAAGAGGCTTTTTCTCTTTTAAGAATAAAAAGCAGCAGATGTATACGCAGGGAGATTTACAGAATATTCTTATCGTTACGCCTAAGACTTTGTCGGAAGTGCAGGATATTATCGATAGTCTGCGAAACAGACAGGCTATAATTGTGCAATTTAACAAAATAAATGAAAAGTACGCTCAGAGAATATTGGATTTTCTTAACGGCGCTATTTACGCGCTTGGCGGCTGCGAACAGAGAATAGGCGATAATATGTTCCTATTTACCCCAGGCGGAGTATCTATTCAAGGGCCTACGTCGCTTAAAGATAAGTATTAATTTTTTAGATATAGGACGGTTAAACGGTATAACATTGAAATGAACTGGCATTATTGACGGGATAAATAAAATATGAATGTTGATGCGGAAAAGAAAAAAGTTATATTAAAAAGAGCGATAATCGAGTTGGTATTGTTTGCTTTGCTTTTGATAAGCGATTTAGTGTCAAAAGATTTGGTCATGAATAGACTGGGGCTGTCAAAATATAAGCAGTATACTATTGTTGAAGGCGTGTTTGCAATTTATCCGTGTTTGAATGACGGCGCGTCGTTTTCGGCGTTTGCAGGCAAGACTGGATTTTTGATTGCGCTTACTTCGATAATGACTCTTGCATTGATGGCGCTTGCGGTATTCAATTTGATTAAAAAGCCTAAAACTTCTATGCTTTTTAGGTGGGCATTGGTATTGATAATTGCCGGCGCAGTGGGAAATCTGTACGATAGGATATTTTGCGACGGAATGGTGCGCGATTTTATTAAGTATATTTTCCTTGACAGTATTTTTGACAAACTCTTCGATTCTTCGTTTGGCATAGGAAATATTGCTGATATTTATCTTGTGCTAGGCGTATTTTTGATGTGCGGTTACATTATATTTGATTACAAAGAAGGCGACTTGGGAATATTAAAATCTAAGAAAGTAGAATCTGCAGACGGCGAGAATCCGCAAGATTCCGAGAGTAATGAAAATAACGCTGCGGAAGATGAAGATTGTGTAAAATCGACCGATATTCAAAAAAAATGACGATAATGACGGAGTTTGTAATAGATAATGACGGATGTTAATTTGTCCGTAGACGGCGGAGATGGAAACGAATTTTTTAAGGTTGAAAAAGAGTTTGCGGGGCAAAGGCTTGACGTTTTTCTCGGTGAAAAGTTGCGCGCAAGCAGGTCTCATGTTAAATGTTTGATAGATAGACAAAAAGTATTAGTTAATAACAACGTTGTTAAAAAAGCGGGTTACTCGCTTAAAGAAAATGATGAGTTGCTTGTTTTTGAAGAAGAACCGCGTGAGTTGAATTTATCTCCGCAGGATATTCCAATAGATATAATATATG
>JAIEEW010000152.1 GCA_029067255.1 Clostridia bacterium
GATTTATGTTGCCCATTGCTTTGGCAAAAAACAGCGGAACCAACGCTTTTACGGGAAAAGGAAAACTCGGCTCTCGTCCCATGGATATCTATCAAAATATCTGTGAAAAACAAGGAGTTTCTTATATCAACGATAGTTGCGACGGAAATCTTGATTTGAAAGTAAAAGGCAATCTTTGTAGCGGGAGTTTTTCTGTGCAAGGCAACGTGAGTTCTCAGTTTATCACGGGACTTATGTTTGCGTTGCCGCTTTTGGACGGCGACAGCGAGATCGTTGTCGATGGAGATTTGCAGTCCAAAGGTTATCTCGATTTGACGCTTTCAACGCTGAAAGATTTCGGAATAAATGTTGTCAACGACGGCTATAAAAGATTTTATATAGCGGGTAAGCAAAAATATTTGTCTAGAGATTATGAGATAGAAGGCGATTGGTCGCAGGCGGCATTTTATGAAGTGGCGAATTATCTCGGCGGCGACGTTAAGATGCAAGGCTTGAACTTGCAAAGCAAGCAAGGCGATAGAGTTGTTGTCGAGTTTGTCAAAAAACTGAGAACCGCCGGATCTGACGAAGTTTTGGTATTTGACGGCGGCGACTGTCCTGATATAATTCCCGCGTTCGCTTTGGCGTGCTGTCTTAGAAAGGGCAGAAGCGAAATAGTTAATATTTCGCGACTTCGTATAAAAGAGTGTGATAGGTTGAGTGCCACCGTTGCTGAATTGAGAAAACTCGGCGCGGATATAACGGGAAAAGAAGATTCGATGTCTATTGTCGGCGTGGACGCGCTTAAAGGCGGAGAAACTCAAACCTACAACGATCACAGAATGGCAATGACTCTTGCGATCGCGGCGACGAGAGCAAGCGGAAAAATAACTTTTGACAACTATCGTTGCGTAGCGAAGTCTTATCCCGATTTCTTTGAAGATTACAATTCTTTGGGCGGTAAGGCGGAGATAAAGAATATATAGACAAAACATTAAGGAGAAGCAAATGAGCGCAGTTTGGGGAGATAAAATCAAGATTACGATTTTCGGCGAATCGCACAGCGAAGCGATAGGCGTCGTGATAGATAATTTGCCTGCGGGAGTACAACTCGACATGGACGAAATCAAGCGCGAAATGGCGAGAAGGGCGCCCAACGGCGGAGAGTTTTCCACGCCCAGAAAGGAAAGCGACGAAGTGGAAATAGTGAGCGGTTATTTTGACGGCAGAACGACCGGAACTCCGCTTTGCGGAATTATCAGGAATACTAATACGAGATCTAAAGACTATTCTTTGTTCAAAGAAGTATTCAGACCTGGACACAGCGATTACGGTTATTATCTCAAAAGCGGCGGCAACAACGATTACAGGGGCGGCGGACATTCTTCCGGCAGACTTACTGCGCCTATCGTATTCTGCGGCGCGATTTGCAAACAACTTTTAAGAGAAAAAGGAGTGTCGATAGGCAGCCATATTCTTTCGATAGCGAACGTTAAAGACGAGCGTTTCCCTGTGAATATTGAAAACGGAACGCTTGAAAAACTTGCAAAGGAAAACTTTCCCTTGCTTGACAGAAGTAAATTCGAGTCTATGCGGGAAGTTATTCTTTCGGCAAGAGAAGAAGGCGACAGTGTGGGCGGAACGATAGAGTGCGCCGTAGCGGGGCTTGAAGGCGGAGTCGGGGATCCGTTTTTCGACAGCATAGAGTCGCGGTTGGCTAGTTTGCTTTTCAGCGTTCCTGCGGTAAAAGGGGTACAGTTTGGAATGGGATATAGGTTTAGCGAAATGAAAGGCTCGCAAGCCAACGATCCGTTCGAATTTGTAGACGGAAAGATTATGACGAAGAGCAACAACAACGGTGGAATTCTCGGCGGTATTTCCACGGGTATGCCGATAGTGTTTGACGTTGCGATAAAGCCTACGGCGTCTATATTCAAGGAGCAGGACAGCGTAAACGTGGTAAGCGGAGAAAATACGAAACTGAAAATTCAAGGCAGACACGATTCTTGTATCGTCGTTCGCGCGGTACCTGTAATAGAAGCGGTAGCGGCAATTGCAATATATGATTTTCTGAGATAGGCGGCATACGGTAAATGGACAGACTGGAAGAATTGAGAAATCAAATAGACGTAACGGATAAAGAGATAGTCGCGTTGTTTGAAAAACGCATGGCTCTCGTTCAAGGCGTAGCGGAATATAAAAAGGCTAACAATACGGGAGTACTTCAAACTTCGCGAGAAGAACAGGTTTTGCAAAAAGCGGTCGATAACCTTCAAAACAAAGATTACGCCGACGCCGTCAAACAACTTATGACGGAGTTGATGGGAATAAGTAAGGATTTTCAAAGAAAGAAAATCTCTTCGTCGTCAATATTGAAGGACTATAAAAGAAAACCGCTCGATATTAAAGGGAGCAAGGGATATTACGGCGATAGGGGGGCTAATTCCGAAAAGGCCATGATAGACTTTTTCGGCGACGACAATGGCGAAAATTTTCAGACTTTCGAAGAGATATTCAAGGCTTTGGACGAAGATAAGATACAGTACGGAGTTTTGCCGATAGAAAATTCTTCGACCGGCGCGATAACGGAAGTTTACGATTTGCTCAGAAAATATGACTTTTTCATTGTAGGCGAACAGTGGGTAGGAA
>JAIEEW010000153.1 GCA_029067255.1 Clostridia bacterium
ATTGCATACGATATCGACACATATAAAGAATTTATTAAGTTGTACAACAATAAATACGGAGATATTGCGACGCAGAATAGATGTTCTTTCGATTGCGCTCCGACGACAAAAATAATTTTTGCTCCGTCATCGCTAAAGGAACTCGGTTATTATAAAAATATCGTATTGCTCGATCAACCGTTGGGGTTTAAGATTTTCAAGCGATTGAAAGGCAAAGAAAAAGAAATATATTATATCCGAAACGTCAATATTTTATCAAAACTCAAAAACCACCTTCCCGACTATAAAGAACTGGCAACGGTATTTATGAGCATAAAAGATAAACTGGAACAGAGAGATTTTGTCGGCATTTCGGATTTGTACTATGCTATTGCAAAAAAAATGGATTTGGAGTATAATAAATTTGTACTTTCGGCTGTTGTTCTTGCCGACTTGGGAATATTGAAACTGTCGGACAAACTGTTTATCGATCCCGCAGTAAAAACTAAGTTGAGCGAAAGCAGAATATATAAGTTAATCGAGGGTTGAAGTGGAAGAGCAAAAAATCAAATTTATAAATAAAATAAGAGAGAATTACAGCGAATCGCACGCGGAAAAAATACTCAAAGCCTATTATTTCGCGAAAACTGCGCACGCTGGACAAAAAAGGCAGTCGGGAGAAGATTATTTTATCCATCCTAATGCCGTTGCCGACATTCTCATAGATTTGGGGCTGGATTGCGACACGGTAGTGGCGGCGCTTCTGCACGACGTTATTGAAGATACAGACGTAAGCGCCGAAGAGATAAGCCAGACTTTCGGTCCGATAGCGCTATCGCTTGTACAGGGCGTTACAAAACTGGGGAAACTCAATTTTAAGTCCAAACTTGAAGAGCAGGCGGAAAATCTGCGCAGAATGTTCATGGCAATGAGCAACGATATTCGCGTTATAATCATCAAACTTGCCGACAGACTGCATAATATGAGAACTCTTTCGTTTAAGGACGAAGAAGGGCAAAAACGGGTAGCGAGAGAAACTCTTGATATTTACGCGCCTATCGCAGCCCGTCTCGGTATCTCCAGCGTAAAAGGCGAACTTGAAGATTTGTGTCTTAGATATTTGTATCCCGACAGTTACTATTATATAGCGGAAAAAGTTGCGCAAACCAAACTTGAAAGACAGGAAATAGTCAATCACATTTCCAAAGAACTTCACGAAATGCTCGATGAATTAGGGATAAAGGGTGAAGTCAACGGCAGACCGAAACACTTTTACAGTATTTACAGAAAACTGCAAAAGGGTAAACCGTTTGAGCAGATCTACGATCTTATTGCGTTGAGAGTAATTGTCGACAACGTAAAGGACTGTTACGCTGTGCTTGGTTCGATTCATACAAAATGGAAGCCTTTGCCGGGTAGGTTCAAAGACTATATTTCGGTGCCTAAGGCTAATTTGTATCAGTCGTTGCATACAACCGTGTTGACTTCTTACGGAGCGCCGTTCGAGATTCAGATCAGAACTTATGAAATGCATAAGATAGCGGAATACGGTATCGCTGCGCATTGGAAGTATAAACAGGGGAATAATACGGATTCGTCTAAAATCGACGACGATAAACTTGCTTGGATACGCAACGTGATGCAACTTCAAGAAGAAGCGAGCGATTCGCAGGAATATCTTGATATGCTCAAAGTCGATCTCTATTCCGATCAAGTATTCGTATTTACTCCTAAAGGCGACGTATTTAACTTGCCGAACGGTTCGACAGGCGTAGATTTTGCTTACGCGATACACAGTAAAGTAGGCGAAAGATGTTCAGGAATTAAAGTTAATTCAAGAATAATGCCCGTAAGTACAAAACTGAACAACGGCGACGTGGTCGAAGTAATTACTACAAATTCAAAAGGACCGTCGCGAGATTGGCTGAAATTCGTAATAACTCCCGGGGCGAAAAGTAAGATACGTTCTTTCTTTAAGAAAGAAATGCGTGAAGAAAATGAAAAACGCGGTCGGGAAATTCTTGAAAAAGAAGCCAAACACAGGGGATACGTTCTCAATGATTTGCTTGTTACGGAGAGTTGGAATAAATTTATCCGTCAAAAATACGGTTTGAATACTTCCGAAGAAGTACTTGCCATGGTAGGTTACGGAGAATTGACTTCATTGCAAGTAATAAATAAGTTGGTCGAACTTTACAGAGCGGAACACGTCCATGAATCGCAGACCATTGACAGTATGACCAAAAAACCTACTGCAAGAAAGCAGCAGGGCGGCGTTATAATAAAGGGAGAACACGGCTTGAAGTACAGGTTTTCACAATGCTGTTCTCCGCTTCCCGGCGATGCGATTTTGGGATATATATCGCGTAACGGCGGCGTAGTTATCCACAGAGTTGATTGTCCAAACTGCAAAGGATTTGAACCTGAAAGAATCATAGAAGCAGAATGGCCGGTATCTGACGGAGAAAAGTTTATCGCGCATTTGGTCATATCTGCGTTTGACAGGACTGGACTTGTGATCGAAGTCGCCACTTTGATTACCAACATGAAAGTCGCAATGACGAGTATATCCGCCAAATCAGAGAAAAACAATATGGCTACAATTAAAGTGTCGGTAGAAGTAACGAATACGAATATGTTGGAAATACTGATGAATAAAATCACGCAGTCCATAAAAGGTATAAGAGAAATTAAGAGAGCGTCAAAGAGCGTAAAGAGTAAAGAATGAGAGCGATAGTACAAAGAGTGAATTATGCTAAACTTACGGTAGAAGATCAACCCGTATCTCAAATCGGCGAAGGCTATCTTGTGTTGGTAGGTTATAATAACGAAGACACGGAAGACGTTTGCAGATATATCGTAGACAGAGTCATAGGCATGAGAATTTTCAAAGACGAGAATAACAAACTCAATAAAACGCTTGCGGATATCGGCGGAGAAGTCATGGTCGTGTCCAACTTTACGCTTTACGGAAATGCGTTCAGCGGAAGACGTCCCGATTTTAGCAAATCGGCGAAATTCGATACGGCAAAACCGCTTTACGATTTTACCGTAGAAGAGTTCAAACGCAGACTGGGCAAGGTCGCGACGGGAGTATTTGGAGCGCATATGCATATTGAGATGTCTAATGACGGACCTATTACTATGGTTTTGGAGAAATAGCGGCGCGGAACGTAATAAGGAATAGAAATTATGGAAATAAAGACTTTTGTTTTGGGACTTTTGAATAATAATACATATCTAGCGGTTAATGAAGAGAACAAGACTTGCTTTTTAGTCGATCCGTCGACGCCGAGCAACGAAGTTGCGGAATACATTATAAATAACGGTTTGAATCTTCAAGGTATATTGCTTACGCATGGACATTTTGATCATATCGGCGGAGTTCGCTTTTTCAAAGATAAGTTTTCATGTAAAGCGTATATGCATGCAGACGACGTGGATTTTATAGACAATCCGCTAAAAATCAGTCGAAGATACGATAAATTTATCGTTGACGTTTTGGTAAAAGACGGCGACGTATTAGAATTGTGCGGAGAAAAAATTAAGGTCGTTCACACGCCGGGGCATTCTCTCGGCGGAGTTTGTTACGTCTTAGGCAACGTTATTTTCTGCGGAGATACGATATTCAAGGCAAGTTATGGCAGGACAGACCTTCGCGGCGGAAATTTTGGAGAACTGTATAACTCAGTAAAAAAGATATTGGATTTGCAGGGCGACTATTTGTTGCTTAGCGGACACGGCGCGCCTACGTCAAGCGGTTTTGAGAGAGCGAACAATCCTATTTTAGGGGATGAGTATTAAAGTTATGATAGAAATTAAATTTTTTACAAACGCGGAAGACTTTGAAAACGAATATATGGATATTATCCGCGCTTTCTATCCCCACGTTAAGATTGACGATAACGGAGAAGATTTGACTCTATTACTTAAAAAATCAGACGATTTTAGTTTTTGCGCTGTAATTGAGTGGCAAGGCAAATCGGTCGAATATGATTATACGCTTGAAAAAGAGTTTTTGGAAGAGAACGATTCTCAATATCGCGATATAAAATATAAGGCTCAGGTAAAAAGGCACAGTAAAGCGGCGCTATATAAATTTTTGTCGAAGATCGCAAATGCGGATTTGCCTTACGGGTCGTTGACCGGTATTAGACCGACTAAATTATTTCACGAAGTCGCGGCGAAAGGAATAGACGCTGAAAAATATTTTCTTGAAGTATTGGACGTTTCCAAACAAAAAACGTCGCTTATCAAATCAATTGTCGCAAATCAGAAAGATTATTATAGTGTGTCGGACAACGAAGTCGATATATTTGTGAATATTCCGATATGCGTTTCCAGATGCGTATACTGCTCGTTTATTTCGGCGCAACTGGATAAGATAAAGAAGTACGTTTCGCCATATTGCGATTCGTTGGTTAAAGAAATCGAATGTTCTGCCGAAATAGTAAAAGAAAACAATTTGAAAGTACGGAGCGTCTATATAGGCGGCGGAACTCCGACTTCGCTTGACGATGCGAATTTTGAGAGAGTTATACGGGCAAGCGCGTCTTTCGGCTGTAAAGAGTTTACGGTCGAAGCGGGCAGACCCGATACCATCACAAGGGCAAAACTTGATATCATGAGTAAGTATGGCGTAAGTCGAATATCCGTCAATCCGCAGACATTCAACCAAAAGACGTTGGATGCGATAGGCAGAAGTCATAGCGTGGAAGAGATTTACTCAGTGTACGAAATCGCAAGAAAATACGATTTTGATATAAATATGGATTTGATAGCCATGCTTCCGGACGAGAGCGTAGAAGATTTTAAGTATTCGGTAGATTGCGCTATCGCTCTTCAACCCGACAATATAACGGTTCATACGCTCGCCATTAAAAAAGGTTCTTCTCTGAAAATTGACGGATATGAAAACGGAGAGTGGGAAAAGGCGGTCGCTATGGTAGATTACGCTTATGAAAATTTGATAAAAGCGGGTTATTCGCCTTACTATATGTATAAGCAAAAATATATGTCGGGTAATCTTGAAAACGTAGGTTATTGCAAAAAAGATAAAGCGTGCGTCTACAATATAGATATTATGGAAGAAATATCCAGTATTATCGCCAACGGCGCGGGCGGTATTTCTAAGCGAATATTCAATAAGAATAGGTTGGAACGGCTTGCTAATCCAAAGGGGATAGACGTTTATTTGCAGCGACGGGAAGAGTTGATCGAAGGTAAGAAAAAGTTTTTTGAACAGTGTTCAAAAGTCGATTCTTAAACAAAATATTTGCTTTTGAAATGGGGGAGACTGTAAAAAATCTAAGATATGAGTTGAAATACGAAGATATTCTAAAAGAGAAGAAAATATTTATTATATTTTATCTTAGAACGCTTGCTAACAAAAGCAAATTATGTTAATATAAATGTATTCTAACACGACTAGGTTTGACAAAAACTCCGATGTTTTACTTGGTCGGCGCTAAATTTATTTTCCAAAGAAGGAGGCTAAACAATGGAAATTATCAACGTTAAGGAAATGACAAAGCAGGAAGTTATCGCAAGTTTTGCAAAGCATGAAGGCGACACCGGTTCTCCCGAAGTTCAAATCGCGCTTTTGACGCAGAGAATTCTTCAACTCAACGATCACTTTGCGGAACACAAAAACGACTTCCATTCCAGAAGAGGTCTGTTGCAGATGGTCGGTAAGAGAAGAAGTATGTTGAAGTATTTGAAGGATGCAGACATAGAACGTTACCGCGAATTGATTGCAAAACTCGGAATCAGAAAGTAAAAAAATGGGGCGTCATTCGACACCCCCTTTTTTTGAATTTCCTTTATCTATCGCGTCTCAAAGAGTATTTAAAAAAATATTAGACGCGCTTTATCAAGATTAAATTACTAATTATTGGAGGTTAGTTTAGATGATAGAAAGAAAAATTTTTACGACCACAATTGGCGGAAGAGAAGTAAGTATCGAAACCGGCGCGTATTGTGGACTCAGCAACGGTAGTTGTATCGTAAGATGCGGGGATACCGCGGTTATGGTCAACGTTACTATGGCGAAAACTCCCAGAGACGGAATAGACTTTTTCCCGCTTGGAGTAGATTACGAGGAAAAGATGTACGCTGTGGGCAAGATTCCGGGGGGATTCAAGAAGCGCGAAGGACGCGCAAGCGACAAGGCTATTTTGACGTCGAGACTTATCGACAGACCGCTTCGTCCGCTTTTCCCGAAAGGCTTTTTCAACGACGTTGCGGTAGTCGCTACCGCGTTGTCGGTAGATCCCAACATACCGCCTGAAGTTTATGCAATGATAGGAAGTTCGGTTGCTTTGAGCATTTCCGATATTCCGTTTGCAGGACCGACGGGTTCGGTTATCGTAGGTTACGTTGACGGACAGTACGTTATAAATCCGGATACGGAGCAGAGAGAAAAATCAAAACTTCATCTTTCGCTTAGCGGAACGAAAGAAGCGATTCTTATGGTTGAAGCGGGCGCTAACGAACTTACCGAAGACGAAATGATCGGCGCGATTTTGTTCGGACATGAAGAAATCAAAAAGATAGTTTCGTTTATCGACGGTATTCAGGCTCAGATAGGCAAAGAGAAAGTAGTTCCTGAACTTTATCATCCCGCTACTGAGATCGAAGAAGCGGTCAAAGCGTACGCGGACAAGAAGATGGACGACGTTCTTGACAACTTCAACAGACAAGACAGAGATAAAGCGGAAGACGCGCTTGATAAAGACGTATTTGCGCATTTTGCAGAACAATTCCCTGATGGAAAGAAAGATATTGCAGAAACTCTCTACGCTATGAAGAAAGCGAAGGTAAGAGCGAAGATTTTGGATAAGGGCATCAGACCCGATGGAAGAAGTCTTGAAGAAATCAGACCTATTTGGTGCGAACACGGAGTTTTGCCGAGAGTTCACGGAAGCGGCGTATTCACGAGAGGACAAACTCAGGTTATGACGATCTGTACGCTCGGAAGCCTTTCTGAAGTTCAGAAACTCGAAGGACTTGACGACGAAGTTTGCAAGAGATATATTCACCATTACAATATGCCGCCGTACAGCACGGGCGAGGCTAAACCGCTCAAAAGTCCGGGCAGAAGAGAAATCGGACACGGCGCTTTGGCAGAAAGAGCGTTGGAACCTATGCTTCCGTCAGTTGAAGCGTTCCCGTACGCTATCCGTACGGTAAGCGAAGTTATTTCTTCCAACGGTTCTACGTCGCAGGCTTCCGTTTGCGGTTCGACTTTGGCTCTTATGGACGCGGGCGTTCCTATCAAAAAACCTGTTGCCGGTGTTGCTATGGGACTTATCAGCAACGAAGACAAGTCAAAAATCTCCGTACTTACGGATATTCAAGGACTTGAAGACTTCTTTGGCGATATGGACTTTAAGGTTGCAGGTACTAAGGACGGTATTACCGCTATCCAAATGGATATAAAGATCAAGGGCATCAACGAAGAGATTTTGAGAAAGGCGCTTGCTCAGGCTAAGAAAGGTAGATTGTTTATTCTCGACAAAATGCTTGAAGTATTGCCTGAAACGAATAAATCTTTGTCCAAATTTGCTCCGAAGATCGTATCTTTCAGCATAGATCCGAATAAGATCAAAGACGTTATCGGCAGCGGCGGAAAGGTTATCAACAAGATTATAGACGAAACGGGCGTTAAAATCGATATCGACGATTTCGGCAACGTACTCGTATCCGGCGTAGACGAGAATATGAACGCTAAGGCTAAGAAGATCATAGATTTGATAGTCAACGATCCCGAAGTAGGAGAAGAATTCGAAGGCACCGTAGTAAGAATCATGAACTTTGGCGCGTTTGTTGAAATCGCTCCCGGTAAGGACGCAATGATTCACATTTCCAAACTCAAAAAAGAAAGAGTGGAGAAAGTTGAAGACGTAGTCAATATCGGCGACAGAGTAAAAGTAAAGGTAACGGATATTACTGATAAAGGCGTTGCTTTAAGACTTTTGGAAGTTTTGTAATTTTCAATAAACTAAATACTGCGAAGGAAGCGGCGAAGCGTCGCTTCCTTTTTGTATCGCATAGCAAACCTACAAGTATTGACAATGATAAAGTAAAAGTAATATAATTATATAAATAGATAGCAGTCAGGGAGAATGGCATTTTATGTTTTTTGAAGACGAAGAGTTTTCTGATAAAAATAGCGAAGTTGCTTTGAATATCGACAATGAAGAGTGGCTTATATGCGACGGAGTGTTGGAAAAATACAGAAATAAAAAAATAGAAGAAGTTAGAGTCCCAAACGGCGTAACAAGCATAAATACTTACGCGATCATGACGGATTATTCCATTAAATCTATATATTTGCCCAAATCAGTAAAACGATTGGAGTCGACAGGTATAGCAGAGTGCGATAATCTGACAAAAGTTGTTATAGAAAATCCTGATATAGAGATCATGGAATGGGGGGTGTCTTTTAACGAATCGCTTAAAGAAGTATATATCGGCGGAAAAAGAATTGACGGCATAGTCGCTACGAGATATAGCGACGGCGCAAAATGTTTTGAAAGATATTTGGGCGAAGGGGAAGAGATAGTCATTGAAGAAGGCGTCAAGCAGATAAATAACAACGCTTTTGAAAATTGTATGTCGTTGACGAAAATTATTCTGCCCGATACTGTCGATACTATATGCGACTATGCGTTTTACTGTTGTGAGAATTTGCAGGAATTGCGTATTTCCGAAAACGTGGAAAAAATCGGGGAAAATGCTTTTTATAGATGCTTCAACTTAAAAGAATTAAAAGTACCGCAAAGCGTAGAAGAAATTGGAGATTCCGCGTTTTCTGAATGGACGGAAAATCAAACTTTGTATGTGCCTAGCAAATTTGAATCCAAAGCAAAAGGACTGTTTAAGAGACTTTTAAAAGTAAAAGGTAAGTGGCAAAATGATTGTAACGCTCAAATAATATATTATTAAAAAACAAATTGATAT
>JAIEEW010000154.1 GCA_029067255.1 Clostridia bacterium
ATGACGGGAGAGAAGACTGGCTTTCGCTATTCTACCGTCATATTGAGCGTAGCGACAGCGGAGTCGAAATATCTAGTTTTAATAAAAAATCAATATTCAAGTCCGACTAAAATCGGAGAGAAGCGCAGATTTCGCGTTTGGTCGGGGAATATTGATATATTATTATATAATTAATACGGAGAAGTAAATTATCAAAAAAGCAATCCACCTGTTTACGGGTGGATTGCTACTGTTGTTATATAATCGAATTTTATTTTGTAGATTTGCGATAATTATATCTTACTACTAATCAACTGTTGTAAGGCTCGTTGGTAGGTTCTCCAACATATTCTTTCGGACTTACGCCGACGATTTTTTTGAATACTCTTGAAAAATAGAGTTGGTCGCTGAAACCGCATCTTTCGGCGATCTCGTAGATTTTCAAGTTGTTTATATTTCGCGATAGCAAAAGTTTTTGCGCTGAATTGATACGCGTATTGTTGAGAAACTGCAAGGGAGATATTCCTTTTTCTTTGATAAACTGTCTTCTGATATAATCTTTGGACAAATCAAATTCGTCGTATATAGAATCGATACTGAAATTTGCGTCCGAGAAATTCTCGATAATTGCGTTGGAAATGATTTCAATATGATGGCTAGTCTGCATTGTGCCGTCAAACTGAGTAATGAATCCCAAAATAAGATCGGTGAACGCCATTATTATGTTGGACGAACAACTCTTTGTAGCGGAGAAGTGTCTAAAACACATATTCATTGTAGTATAGAGATCTTTTTGCTGATTGTCCTTTACGACAACTGCGTTTTTGAAATTAGGCGACCAACCGGCTACCGTCATGTGAATGTTTCTAAATCCGCTGTGGGAAGTATTGCTGTGAAGAGTGTTGGGGGGGATTACTACCGTTTCGTACTGCGAGTACTCGAGCGGCCTTGAGTTTTCGAATACTATTCTTCCCGAACCGTTGGTACAGTATATAATTTCCCAGTAATTGTGCTTATGCTGTTTTACGTCATAAGTCTTCATATTTTTTCCTATGTAATTGATAATTGGCATATCACACCTCCAAATAAATGCATCTTTTGAATTTAACTTAAATACAGTATACACTATCAAGCCTATTTTGTCCATAATTTTATAGCAAAAAGAGTATTGTTTTTTTCAAATGGCTATATTATAATGAAATTGTAATTGTAATAAAGTAAGGATTTACCGATATTATAAGGCGAATTCCAAAGGAGTTTTATGGAAAAATATCGTATTTATCAAGCAATTAAAGAGCAAGGAGTTGTCGTCGTTATACGCGGAAATAGCGTGGAGCAGGCAATAAAGACTGTCGACGCTTGTTATAAAGGCGGGATCAAAATTATAGAAGTAACTTTTACCGTTCCGGGAGCGGACAAAATAATATCTTCGCTCAGCGAAAAATATGCGGGCAGCGATATGGTTATAGGCGCGGGCACCGTTCTTGATTCTGCCACGGCAAGAATCGCTATGCTTGCGGGCGCGAAGTTTATCGTAAGTCCGTCGCTTAACGTAGACACAATAAAGACTTGCAATCGCTACGGCGTTCCGGTAATGAGCGGCGTCATGACTCCGACGGAAGCGCAGACTGCTATGGAATACGGCGTGGATATTCTCAAACTTTTCCCCGGAGATATAGCAAAACCTGCGGGTCTTAAAGCGCTTAAGGGACCTTTCCCCAACGCGAATATAATGCCAACGGGCGGAGTAAGTACCGAAAACGTAGAAGAGTGGTTCAAGGCGGGAGCGTATGCGGTCGGCGCGGGTTCTTTCCTTACGAAAGACGCGGCTAGCGGAGATTACGCTAAAGTCGAAAGCGTATGCAGAGCCTTTGTAGAAAAAGTCAAAGGCATTATTGGGGGGAGAAAATAATGGCAAAAATCGTTACGGTAGGCGAAATAATGATGCGTTTGCAACCGAGCGGATACAAAAGGTTTATGCAAGCCGACAGTTTCGATATAGTATTCGGCGGCGGCGAAGCAAATGTAGCGGTATCGTTGGCGCAGTTTGGAGAGAACGTCGCGTTTGCGACTAAATTGCCAAGCAACGCGATAGCGGATAAGTGCGTAAAGGAACTCAAAGGTTGGGGCGTAGACGTTTCTAAAATCGTAAGAGGCGGAAATAGAATGGGAATTTATTTCTGCGAGAAAGGCTGTTCGCAAAGGGGCAGCAACGTAATATATGAC
>JAIEEW010000155.1 GCA_029067255.1 Clostridia bacterium
ATTCTGATGTTCATAGATTTATTGTACTATGAAGATAAAATAAAAGCAAGTAATTTATTTTTCGGGGAACTCGGCGTTTATAAAGAAAATATAAAACAATAATTATACTGTAAGGAGGTGAGCGTATGAAATACATTTGTAACGTTTGCGGTTGGGTTTACGACGAAGAAGAAGGTTGTGAAGAACTCGATATTGCGCCAGGCACGAAGTGGGAAGATATCGAAGATTTTTCATGTCCGACGTGCGGAGTAGGCAAAGACGATTTTTCGGAAGTATAAGTAATAAAAAGACGCCGTCGGCGTCTTTTTATTTTGCAATTATACCAGCAAAAGTTCACTGTTTTCTAATTATTTTTCACTATTGCCCGATTGCAGTTGAAGCGACGCGAAAACTGTGTTATAATGTCGCTATGAACGAAAGACTGACTTTGCTTATAGACGCTGACGATACGGTGCTTGATTTCGTTAATTCCGAACGGGATTCGATTATTATGTTTTGTAAGGAATTCTCAATTCCTTCGGGAGAAAAGGTAGCGGAAAAGTTCAAACAAATAAATAGGCGTATGTGGGATATGTTTGAGCGCGGAGAAATAACGCGCGAGCAGATTTTTTACACAAGATTTGAAGAGTTGTTCGAATATTTTTCGATAAAAGGCATTGACCCGATAATCGCGGGGGATAAGTATAAAGAAAATATGGCTTGCAGCAAACGCATAATACACGGCGCGAGAGCGTGTCTTAAAAGGCTGTCTCAAAAACATAACTTGTATTGCGTAACCAACGGCGTTACGCGTACTCAGAAAATGCGCCTGAAAGCCAGCGGATTGGGCAAGTATTTCAAAAAAGTATATATCTCACAGGAGATGGGACTGGCAAAGCCGTCCAAAGAGTTTTTTGCTTTCGTTCTAAACGATATAGGCGAATACGATTTGAATAATACTTACATAATAGGCGATTCTCTCACTTCCGATATACAGGGCGGTATAAACAGCGGAATTAAAACGATTTTGTTCAACAAAGAAGGCAAGCCTATAAAAGACGTTCGTCCCGACTGGCAGGTGAGCGGATATAAAGAGTTGGAAGTTTTACTGGAAACGCTTTCTAAAAATGGATAAAAAAATACAGACGTTTTCGCGTCTGTATTTTTGTTTTTGTACTCGTTTATTTTCTTTTGATGACTTTCAAAGTCTTTTCCACTATATCGCAAGCGCGCAATGAGAATCGCTCAGAAAGATAAGGCATTTTTCCTACTTCGCCGAATTCGTCCATTACCGCTACGCTTTCCATAGGAACGGGGCAGTTGTTTACTACTACTTCCGCAACTGCGGAGAAGAGTCCGTTACGGATATTGTGGTTTTCCGCTACGACTATAGCGCCTGATTTTTTAGCGCAGTCGATTATCGCTTGTTCGTCGATAGGCTTCCAGGTAAAGGTGTTTATTACGCCTACGTCATATCCCATATCTTTGAGCGTATTGCTCGCTTCTATAGCCTTGCTTACCATTATGCCCGAAGCGATTATAGTAGCGTCTTTGCCTTCTCGGATAGTTTTTGCTTTGAAAAGATCAAAATTATCCTTTTCAGTATATACGGTTTCCGCTTTTTTTCTTTGCAATCTTATATACGTCGCGCCGTCGTACGCAATGATTTGCGGCATAAGCGCTTTAAGCATTGCGCTGTCGGTAGGTTCTACGCACAGCATACTAGGAATACCGCGCATGATTCCCATATCTTCGAGCGGCATGTGAGTTCCGCCGTTGATCTCCGCGCAAATACCGGGGTCTGTGCCTACGATCTTGACGTTTTGCTTGCTGTACGCTACGCTGATAAATATCTGGTCGTAACATCTTCTTGTGGCAAAAGTGCCGAACGATGAGCAGAAAGGAATTTTTCCGCAAGTCGCCAAACCTGCCGATACTCCTATCATATTCGCTTCCGCAATACCCACGTTGAAAAATCTGTCAGGGTAGGCTTTTTTGAAAGGCCCGGTCTTTATGCAGTTCATAAGATCGGCTTCCACAACTACTATTCTGTCGTCGTCTTTCGCCGAGTCGATAAGGGCTTGGCAATAAACTTCTCTCATTTCCATATTGTCAGTCATAATCAGTCTTTCTCCTTACCGCAGAATTTTCTCCACTGTTCTTCGCTTACGGACATGGAGTGGCAACCTACGCCTTTTTCCGATACCCAGTCGACTCCAAAACCTTTTACGGTATCAAGTACGATGAGCGAGCATTTGCCTTTTGTATTCAAAGCGACGTTCAAAGCGTTTTCTATCGCTTCTATATCGTTGCCGTTTATACGCTGCGTATGCAGATTGAACGCTTTGGATTTTTCGTCGAGCGGTTCGATAGAATTTATATCCGAAGTCATACCGTCGATTTGCATTCCGTTGTTGTCGATGAATATCACAAGATTGTCAAGTCCAGTATTGCCGGCGTACATCAACGCTTCCCAGACTTGTCCTTCCTGAGATTCGCCGTCGCCGAGAATACAGAAAACTTTGTAATCCTTTTTATCTATTTTGCCGGCAAGCGCCATACCTACCGCGCAACTAAGTCCCTGTCCGAGCGAACCCGCGGTCATATCAATGCCTACGGTTTTGTTCATATCGCAGTGCGAAGGCAGGTTGGTTTTGGGTTGATTGAGCGTCTTGATCTCTTCGATAGGGAAGTATCCTTTGTCGGCGAGTACGCTGTAAAGCGCGGGGCCTGCGTGGCCTTTGCTCATAACGACGCGATCTCTGTCCGGATTTTTTGGATCAGCGGGAGTTACGTTCGCTATATCGTAATATAGCACGGTAAGCAAGTCGACGATGCTCAGCGCTCCGCCGATATGACCTACTCCGAGTCTGCCGATCATTTCTACCGTAAGTTTTCGTATATCCAACGCTTTGGATTGAAGATATTCCAACTTTTCTTTGTCCATAAGTTCTCCTTAAACCGATAATGCGTAAAGCCTTATTTTCTTTTAGGCATAATCATTTTAACACTAAATCAATCAAATACAAAGTAATTTCGACATAATTTTGCCAAATAATCTTATCCTTTTTTTTGAAATCGACAAGCAGGTCGAAAAACATGCCCGCTATCGGCGCAAGAGCAATCAAAATCTCCGCGCATTTGCGAAAAACTTAACGAATTCCGTGTTAAAAATATCTCGAATGGCAATACTAAACAAAGTAATAAATACGGAGGTATAATATGAATCCTTTTGAATTAAAACCAAAGACTCTAGACAAATGTTTTTGCGACTGGTCGTGTCTTAACTCCAAGCCTTACGACAAAGAAGAAGTAAGTCCTTACACGAAACTCAGAATCGTGCTTATGAACGGCACGGAATACGAGTCCGTCAACTTTTTGCACCGTTTTTCCAGAAACTGCGACAATAACGATATAAGAAGAGATATCGCCGGCGTCAGAAGAGTGGAACAGCAACAGCAAAAGCGTATTGCAAATCTCAAACCGCTCAATGAAAATATTTTGGAGCATACTATCGCTTACGAACATCTTGCGGTAGATCTTACCGCGCTTCTTGCTCAACGCGAAAAGAACGGATACGTCAAACAGGCGTTGGATTTCGCGCTTTTGGAAGATTTCGACCATCTTTACAGATACGCCGATCTTCTTGAAATGGAGCAAGGAGTTAAAGCGCAAAGACTTGTCGGAGAATATGCGGAAATTATGCCCGGCCGTCCGACGATTTCCGAACACAGACACCCTTACGACAGTATCAGATATCATATCGACAGCAAAAACAGCGATATGCTGACCGTACTCAATACTATGATAATCACGGCTGCGGAACAGCAGACTATGAATTATTATATGAATCAAGGCGCTTTTTACGAGCAATCAAAACTCGGAAGAGAACTCTATACCGAAATCGCCATGATAGAAGAGCAGCACGTTACTCAGTACGGATCGCTAATGGATACGAATTGCACGTGGCTTGAAAACGCGCTTATGCACGAATATTGCGAAGCGTACTTGTATTACTCTTGTTATATGGACGAAAGCGACAAAAAAATAAAGGCGCTTTGGGAAAGTCTTTTCGAGCAAGAAGTATGCCACTTGCATATGGCTAAAGATATGCTTAAAAAGTATGAAAAGAAAGACTGGCAAACTATTATACCTGTCGGCGAGTTCCCCGAACTTCTCGCTTTCCATTCATGCAAGGATTACGTTCGTCAACA
>JAIEEW010000156.1 GCA_029067255.1 Clostridia bacterium
CCCGAAGACGTTTGCGTGGAGTTCATACAAAAATATTTCGACGAGAAAAAGGCGCTTGCGGTTGAGATAGAAGCCCTTGAAACAAAGTTGACCGAAACGGAGAACAAACAGCAGTCTGCCGACGATTTTATACGGAACATTAAGAAATATCTAAATGCGCCGGAACTTACTCGTGAAATGTGTTACGAACTGTTAGACCGTGTTGTAGTGGGCGGTTTGCCTAAAATTACGGGCAAAGATCGGCAGATTGATATTGTGTACAAAGTAGATATTTCGTCCGTGATACGTTACAAATTCCGTAAATAATATGCCAATAAAACATAAGCGTATGAGTTTAACCTATTCATACGCTTTTTTCGTGCCGTTTACCCCTATTTCCATAGTATCCATAAAATTACGTTACAACGATAATATGCTGGAATGCACCCTTGTCCGCGTCGCTTATCATTTTCTGAAAGTCTGGGCGATTGTCGTTCGTTCCCGTTCGCGCCTTGTCCATATAGGTCTTTACGACAGTAAAACCCTTGTTTTCGGCGTATGCGGTGCAAATGCGTACTTGCCCCTCGATAGACTGCTCGTTTTGTCCTTGTGAACTATACCTTGCATAAATAACTGCGTTGTTCATTGTGTACTCCTTTGCGCCGTCTGCGTGTGTGCGGACTGCGGCTTAAAAATTTTGTTGTTCGCTTTGGTGCTTACCGTCTTAACCAGCGAAAAATGCCGTCGCAGACAAATTGTCAAGGGTTTGCCCCGTAGGGGTCGGCGGCTTTATGCCTAACAGGAGATAAATCGTCGCCCTTTACAATTTGGCAAGGTGGCGTATTCTGTCCACAGACGGTAAGCACAAGCGAATACAAAACTATGTGATACTTACCAAAAATGAAATAATGCCTTACGTTGATTTTAGCAGATTTAAAACAAGAGAATTTATCTGAATATCTCTAATTAAGTCGTTTATTGTAGTCATATAGTTGAAAAAATCATTTATTTTTGCTATACTAAAAATGTTTTTAATGTTTTAGGCTATTATGGAGACAAGTATGCGAAATAAATTTGTAAAACGCGTATGCTCAATTATATTTCTAATTGTAATGTTATCATTAAGTATTACGCTACTTTCGGGTTGTCAAAGCACAGATAAGTCGCAGTCATTTTTTGATAATTCGACATTTACATATACTTGCCACTATGATAGTCAAACAGATACTACAAAAATTATTTGGCGTGCTACGGTAACAAATGATACTATTTACAAGATAAATTATTGCCACTTTATTTTTAATCTTTATGATAGTGACGTCAATTTGTTAAGCACGCAACAAACCAATTATGATATATCAATCGGTAATGGAAAATCCTATAACGGCAATTACAATTTTACAGTAAACGGTAATGTTTCAAAAATTTCATTAGACCATTGGTATGGCGATTTTGACAATATTTGGGATACATATCAAGTTTGGTTTATCGTTATGATAGTTGTGGCTGGTATAGCCTCAATAATTTATATTATCGTAATGATAGTTCAAGATTTGGAATTATCGGACACCTTTGAGGCAATAGTAGATTTCTTTGAAGACTACGGGTGGGTAGCCGCTTGTTTTTTAATTCCGCTGGCGGGAACAATATGGGGCATTGTTACATCATATTGGGTGCCGATTCTTATTGTGCTAGGTGGCATTATTGCTTTCGTTTTGTTGGCGTTAATATCACATTTAATCAAATTCATAGTTGAGTGTATCTCTGACAATGTTAGTTTTAGCGGTGGTATTGGAAGGCATTACGATAATATTGATGATGACGAAGATTATTTTGACCCCGATATGGAAGACATAGCGGACTATGTTGACGATAGTGATACGCTAATGTTATTTAGTGTTGAACAATTAAAAGAGTTTTGCCGTGAAAATGGTATAAGAGGTTACTCGTCACTTAATAAATCTAATCTCGTTGATTTAATTGTTAATCAAAGCAGTAATGAAACAGTTGACCAACAGAAAGAAAAACAAAGAAAACACCCGCTAAAATTAGTAGCAATATCACATTTGACGATATTGCAGGGTTAGAGGAAGCAAAAAGTGCTTTCAAAGAAAAAGTGGTTTATGCTTTTGAACATAAAGATTTATATGAAAAGTACGGCAAAAAAGTCGGTGGTGGTTTATTGTTGTATGGATTGCCTGGCACGGGAAAAACTATGTTTGCCGAAGCCGCATCAAATGAAACAGACTCTTTATTTATTCCTATAAAATGCTCTGACATAAAATCTAAATGGTACGGCGAATCAGAAGCAAATGTAAAGAAGATTTTTGAGAAAGCACGCAAAGCAAAGAAAGCAATAATATTCTTTGACGAATTTGAAGCAATCGGCGCGAAAAGAACGGACAATAGCGAGAATGGCAATAATGACCTCGTGCCGCAGATATTAGCGGAAATGCAAGGTATAGGATCAAGCAATGCAAATTTGATAATTATGGTAATTGCTGCTACGAATAAACCTTGGGCGATTGATAGCGCATTTTTAAGACCTGGGCGATTTGATGAAAAGATTTACATACCGTTACCCGATTTAGAGGCAAGAAAAAAGTTATTTGAATTAAAACTTAAAACTGTTCCGCAAGATAATTTAGACTTTGAATATCTTGCGACTGTAACCGATGGTTTTAATGGTGCTGATATTGGTGCTTTTTGTGATAAATTGAAAATGCTTGTTATAAATAAAAGCATAGCACAAAATGCGGAATGTCCTATCACTATGAACGAAGTAAAGCAAGTGCAAAGTTCAATTAAATCAAGTGTTTCAAATGAAGATGTCGAACGACTTTTAGAGTTTAAGGAACAATATAGGTAAATCATAAGTATTAACTTAAACGGGGTGAACTGTTAGTATTACCAGTTCACCCTGTAACGTGTAACGTAACTTACAGCAATATGCGGGCGGCGACAGCCGCCCGCAGTGGCGTATAGTATTACCTACGCCACTATGTAACAGTGTAACACTTTTAGCGTAAAAAACTTAGAAACTTGTAAATCTATGACGAAAAATATTTATCTTGATTTATGCCCATTAGGGTGGGTTCTCTTGGGTGG
>JAIEEW010000157.1 GCA_029067255.1 Clostridia bacterium
GTAACGGTACGCAAACGAGAGGAGTTGGGAGACGTAATTAAAAAGGCTTTTATTATTGCGCAATCGGGGAAACCTGGCGCAGTTCTCGTTGATATACCTAAAGATATTCAACAGCAACTTGGGAATGAGGAATACCCATCTAGTTTAAGTATACGCGACAATTTACCTACCATAGAAGAACAAAGCGAGCAGATAAATAAAGCAATTCAATTGCTCCAAGGCGCAAAACGTCCGTTATTGCTGGCAGGCGGTGGGGTAAGGATTTCAAAGGCGGAAAGGGAGTTGAGCAAGTTTGTTGAACTGACAGGCATACCAGTAGTAACTACGATTATGGGCAAGGGCGCAATTACAAGTGATGCTCCATTGTATTATGGAAACGTGGGTATACACGGAAGTTTTGGAGCAAATAGCGCTATAGAAAAATGTGATTTATTGCTATCCATAGGAACAAGATTTAATGATAGAATCGCAGGTAGCAAGGAGAATTTTGCTAAATATGCGAAGATAATTCATATTGATATAGATCCTTCGACTATATCCAAAAACATTCAAGCGGATGTGCCGATATTGGGCGATGCAAAAGCCATATTAAAAATATTGACGGAAAGCGCAAAACTGCTGAGATTATCTGCGTGGATAAAAGAGTTGGACGAATTAAAATCAGCATATCCGATAAAGATAGCAAACGATAAACTCAATCCGCAAATGATTATTGAACAACTAAATACGCTGTTTGACGATGTAATTGTTGCAACCGACGTAGGACAAAACCAATTGTGGACTACGCAGTTTTTAAAACTCAACGAGCGCAGAAAATTGTTGACGTCGGGCGGTTTTGGTACAATGGGTTTTGGACTGCCTGCGGCAATAGGCGCAAAGTTGGCAAATCCGCAAACTCCTGTTGTGGCAATAGTAGGCGACGGCGGTTTTCAGATGAACGTGCAAGAACTTGCGACGGCAGTAATAAACGGCGTGCCCATAATAATTTGCTTGTTGAATAACTCTTGGCTTGGCAACGTAAGACAGTGGCAAGAATTGTATTATGGCAAGAGATACCAAAGTACTTGTTTAAGGCGAAGAGTAACTTGTCCCACGCAATGTGCGACAATGCAAGAATGTCCAGCGTATGTTCCCAATTTCCAAAAACTTGCTGATAGTTATGAAGTAAAATACAGACGAGTTGCAAGCAAAGACGAAATAGACGAGGCTTTTTCTTTTGCAATGCAACAGACGGAAGTCCCCACATTGCTAGAATTTATGATTGACGAAGAAGAGAACGTCTATCCTATTATTTTGCCTGGCAAAGATTTGTCCACGATAAAGTTCGGCAAAGAGTAAAATAGAAAACACACGCTTTGGGGCTATGCTCCTTTTGCGTGTGCTTGGGTGGTGCTAGACGGCGGGACTTGCAAGGAACGCAGTGACGGAATAGTGAGCAAGCGAGTAGCATCTCGTGCGAGCGTCACAAATTCGGTATCCCAATGTTACAACTATGAAAAGAAGTCGCATAGAACAGGGGAATAGAAAAAGTGAGATGGTGTAATCATCTCACTTTCTATTTCTCGCTAAAACGCGACTTCTTAGATATGGTGCCGAAGGCGGGACTTGAACCCGCACGATGTCGCCATCACCGGATTTTGAGTCCGGCGCGTCTGCCAATTCCACCACTTCGGCATGGAAATTTGCTTTTGCTTTATTATATTAGCATACTATTTTGCTATTTGCAATCAAAATTTTCAAAAAATAATTAAAAATATCTGGATTTATAAATGCGAATATAGTACAATATACTTACTAATCGTTGTGTTGCGAGGAAATTCTTATGAATATTTGGCATGATATAAGCAAAGACAGAATTAATTCCGAAGATTTTATAAGTTGTATCGAGATTCCAAAAGGTTGCAAAAACAAGTATGAAGTCGACAAACAGACGGGTATGCTTATTTTGGACAGGATTCTTTATACCGCGACGCATTATCCCGCAAATTACGGTTTTATACCGCGTACTTACGCTGACGACGGCGACCCTTTGGACGTGCTGGTTATATGTTCGGAAGAAATCGCGCCGCTCGCTTTGGTAAGGTGTTATCCTATAGGTCAAATAGCAATGATAGACGACGGCAGAGAAGATATAAAGATACTTGCGGTCCCGTTTAAAGACCCTAACTGGAACGACTATCAGGACGTAAGGGAATTGCCCCCGCATATCATAGACGAGATGAAACACTTTTTCGGTGTGTATAAGCAGTTGGAAGGCAAGAAGATGGAAGTGTTGGAATTGTCAGGAAGAGAAACGGCGGTCGAATCTATACAGAAAGCAATTCAACTCTACAACGAAGTATTTTTGAAAGACTGACTAAAAGAGTATGGACGCGCGCCATACTCAAATTTTATCAGCGGATATTGTACTTGAAAATATAAATCGGTTAAATACGAAAGAAAATGAAAAGATTGTTCAATTTCAGAATAATGCCGTTGTGTTTGCTCGGCATTGTTTTGGCGATATGCGTCGTTACGTTTTGCAACATTGCGCTTTCCATAGTTTTTTCTGTCGTCGCGGCAGCAGTTATCGCGGCGGCGTTTTTCGTAAAATCTTTGCATAAAGCAAGAGTAAAACTGATTATTATTTCTTTGACTTTTCTTATTGCAAGCGGAGTTAGCGCGTTGAATTTTATCAAAGTTGAAAACACGCAGATCTATTCTTACGATTCCGTTATAGAAGGCAGCGTATCTTTGATGACAGAATGCGACGAAAACGGCAACGTAAATCGCGGAGAATATTACGTTGCATACATATATCTTGAAGACGTGGAAGTCGACGGACGCAAAATTAAAGGCATAGCGCAGGCTGCGTTTTCTTCTCCCGAATTGATAAGCGGTTTGAAGATAGGCGACAGGATAGAGTTTCGCGGAAACATATCTCCCAAAAATCTTTGCGTTACTGACAGTTATAGCGTAAACTCGTATAAAAACAATATCTTTCATTACGTTTCGTGCGCGGAAAATCCTGACGACGAAAGTTCTATTTTCAAAGTTCTGTATAACAAAGTTAAATTCGGAGACAAGATAAGATTGAAAATCAAGAGTTCTGTTTACGGCAACGTCAAAAGTGAAACCGCAGGATTTCTTTACGCTATGACGCTAGGAGATAAGTCGGGACTTGAAGACAGTATCAAGACAGACTTTCAAAGAACGGGCGCCGCTCATATTTTTGCGGTATCCGGTTTGCACGTGGGAATAATAGCGGCGTCTTTGCTTTTGGCGCTTAAAAAATTAAAGGTAAGAAAAAGATCGGTAATATTTTTCGTAGTCGCTGCAGTACTTGTACCGTTCTGCGCTCTTTGCGGATTTTCTCCGTCGACGGTAAGAGCGACGGTCATGACATTGATAGCGCTAGGCGCTAAAACGTTAATGTACAGAAGCGACGGCATATCTAATTTATCTTTGGCTGGTTGCGTAATTCTACTTAGCGATCCGATATATCTGTTTGACGTGGGTTTTCTGATGAGTTTCTTAGCAGTATACGGTTTGTTAACGTTAACTAAACCTATGCTTGCAATAATTCCAAAGCGATTGCATTGCAAACTAACGTCGCTGCTTTGCGCTACCTTTGCGGTCAATATATCTTTGTTGCCGTTGATGGTAATGACTTTCGGCGGGCAGACCTTGCTTTCCTTAGTCGCTAATTTGGTTGTGATCCCGATTGCAAGCATTTTCTTTCCCATTTATTTGCTCGCGCTAATCATAACGTGTATGCTTCCTTTCGCCGGCATATTACTTACGATTGCCGGCGCGCCGTTCACGTTGATGATCGCTTTGATAGGGAAGTTGGGCGAAGCCGAAACAGCGGTTATTTATTTCCGCTCTAGCATAGTGTTCATCATATTGTTTATAGGTCTAATGCTGTTGCTTTCAAAATACTTTTTCGCCGATAGGAAAATCAAGAAGATAGTCGCTACGGCGCTTGCGTTGTGTATATTTTTGAGCGTGGCGCTTAACGTTACCCGTTGGGGAAACGAAAACGCGCTGGTTTTGTGTTATTCGGATAAGTACGGTTCTCAATACGCGTTTGTTGAAAACGTAGACGGCGGAAGATATCTTGTAGTCAACGGCAGATTCACAGACGATACCGTTGCAGCAACGCGCGACTTTATGAATAAAAAAGGTTTTGCCAGAGTAGACGGAATTGCTGTGGTAGGCGAAGACCCAGACAGTAAAAGTATTTTGAAACTGGCTCAAAGCATCAACTGTATGAATCTGTACGCTTTTGCGTCGGACGAATTTTCCGACATTGCAATGAACGCCGATAATCACGTTGTCGAAGACGGCTTCACGTTCGCTTTTATCAACAGCGGAACTTTGGAAATAGTTGCGGGCAAGAGCGTGATAAGAATTTTAGCGGACGATTATTATTCTCTCGATGAAAACTACAACATACTTATAACTTATGACGCTCAAAACTCGCCTGAAGATGGAAAGTACGTCGTATGCGACACAGGATATACAAATTCTTTACAAAATTATCTGCCCGCTACGTTTACTTTTAGACTTAATAATGGTAAAATACTAATAAGTCAGATTTGGAGATATTGATGCAGGCGTTACAGTTAAAGCAGACTTTTAAGACGAACGTATCCGATATTTACGCTCTTTTCGGCGACGATGAAGGGCTGATACTTTACGCTTTGGAAAAGTTTTACGATCTGATCCCGCATGATACTCGCGACTTTTGTATTCAGAAATATGAAGGTAACGAAATCGCAAGCGAAGATATAATATCGTCGCTGTCTTACGGCGCTATGTTCGGGGACAGAAGGTTGGTTACGGTAAAAGACTTCAACCGAAAGTTGAGCGTGTCCGAAACAGAAAACTGGTTGGACTACGTCGCAAACGTAAACGAAGGAAATATACTCGTGCTTATCAACTGTCCGACTATAAAAAACGCCATAAGCCAGTTCGTTGTCGAAGTGGATTGCAATAAAATGAGCCTGATCGATTACGTAAATTATATAGAAACGCTTTTCAAGTTTTATAAAATAAAGTATGACAAGTCTTCGCTTTCGGAAATAGTCCACAGATGCAATAAGGATTTTGGCAAGATAAATAATGAACTTAAAAAGATAATGCTTTACTGCGCCGACGGAACGGAAGTGAATAAATTGCTTATAGAAGATCTTGTGCCTACCGATACGGAAACGCAAGTATTTGAGTTTATATTCGCTGTACAGGACGGGGATTTCGATAAGGCAATGAGCATAATCGACATACTTTTGGAACGCGGGGACAAACCGTCTATGATTCTCGCGACTATTACTTTGACGTATAAGCGAATGTTTGCAATAATGACAAACGACGGGGACGACGATTTTCTCAGTGAAAGTTTGGGAATGAGAAAACCCGCTTTATTTATGGCAAAAAAGAAAATCGACGCGGCAAAACGACGTACGCCGAATTTTCTGTCCAGACTCAAAAACACAGTATATTATCTTTACGCTTTGGAATACGATTTCAAAAGCGGCAAAATAACTCAAGAAAACGCGCTTGATTTGGCAATAAATTATTTGATAGGAAAGACTAATGCAAAACGTACCTAAACAAACCGTATACGTTCGCCCGCCGGCGACGCCGAAACTCAAAAACGATTGGCTTACTATACTACTTAAAGCCTTGCTTTTCGGCGGTATATTTTTCTCAATGTATTTTAGCGGAAAACGCAATTTCAATCTACTGTTTGCGTATATCATTGATCCCGAATACGGGGATTATTTCGCTCAGATTTCGGGTATGCCTATGTCGCAGGTGTTGGCTATGTTCGAAGGCGGAGCGATGGCTGTAAGTTTCAAGATAATTTATCCGCTTATAATATCCGCGATAGCGCTGCTGATTTATACGTTGTACGCGAAGTTTTTCGCATATTTGGTATTCAATCAGTTTAGATTTTTAGACGCGCCGTTCGAGATACGCAAGTTCAGGATCTGTCTGGATTCTTCTATGATATTGCTATCGGCTCTTATAGGCGTGAGCAAGTTGATATTTGATCTTTATCCCGTAGCGGGAAATCTCGGACCGGCAATAGTCGACGTCGCGGCGGCGCTTGCCGCATTGGCAGTGTTTTTCTTCTGCTATACGAGAGGTATGGAAAAGAAATTTTATCCCGTGCTTCTCAACGTAATGCTCATACCGTCGATATGTCTGGTAATTTTCGTGTGAGGTTGATATGAAGAATAGAATTTCTCGCAAAACTTTTTTGATAGTTACTGTTTTACTTGTCGCAATACTGACGGCAAGTTTGCTTGCGGCGTGTTCGAAAGAGCCGCATTTCGACTTAGTCAAACAAGACGGGGAATACGGCGACAGGGTTTTTGAAAATATGAAATTTCTTGCCGAGAACTATCCTGATAGGACAATGTGTACTCAAGGCGAAGAAGACGCCGCGAAATATCTTTGCGACGTTTTGAGCGGTTGGGGATATACGAGCGATTTTTCGGACGGCGATACGGTAGGTTTGCAAAGTTTCAAGGAAAACTTTACCCGTTACGACGGTTCCGCCGTTTCCGATACCAACGCTTACAACGTTGTTTTTACAAAAAAAGCGCGCGAGTCGAAAGGCGAGATAATACTTTCCGCACAATACGATAATCTGTATGGCGAGAAAAACGGCGAAGAATTGTGGAAAGCCGACGGCAGTTACGAAAGCGGCAGCGGAGTAGCGTTACTGCTTACGCTTGCCGAGTCAATGAAAGACGTCGATTATTCTTACGATATTACCTTCGCGTTTTTCAGCGGCGGAAGTTACGGATGGAAAGGCGCGTATTATTACGTTACTCAACTTAAAAACGCCGATCTCGACAATATAAAATTAGTATTGAATTTTTCTATGTTGGGCGGCGGCGATAATCTCTATCTTTATACGGGCGAGAATGCAAGCGACTTTGGCGGATATTTGCGAAGCGCAAGCGTAGGTCTTACCGAAAATCCTAAGGACAAAAACGCAGTCTCGTCGATTATTATGGAAACAGACGCTTTGTATTCTTTCTTGCACGTGGGAATGGTCGGCAATCAGTACTATTTCGCCAACAGAAAAATACCTTGCGCAAATTATACGTCGCACAACTGGTCTTGCAACGAAAATCCGTTTTTGACGGAAATGAAAGGCAAAGCCAACGTATACCATACTTCCGACGATACTTTTGCTACAATGGTAGGGCGTAAAGGAGAAGAGAACGTAAAAGCAATGCTCAACGACGCTGCGAATTCCGTTATGAACGCTTTGAGCGCGGACAACGCGCAAACGCTTGACGGCGCGCTTGAAACGGCAAAGGAACAAACTCATGTCGCAGGACAGAGCAATAGTCTTTCGTCTATGGCGACTATTGCAGTTAAACTCATTGCGGTCGCGGCATTTTTCGGAATCGCGCTGAACGTGAGAAATTATATCAGGAAAAACCGTTCGCAGTATATCAAAGAAAAAGTTAAAGAAGAAGTTGAGATCAAGCCTTTCGACTTTGACAATTATCCTGTAAACGAAAACGGGAAAGGCGGCGATAGCGAGTCGGACAATGACCAAAATGACGGGCTGAAAGATCCAAACGACCCGTTTATTTGAAAAAAATAAGTGAATTTGGTATAATTTTGTTAAAAAATGAGCGAAATTACTTTATTTTTGCAAAAAAACATTATATTATAATAGAGAAGTAAATTAAGGAGTCGGTTATGAATCATCCTGCTTGGGTCATTTTGGATATTGTAGTAACGCTTGTGGTAGCGGCGGCTATGCTCATGTTTTTCGCAAGAAGAAACAGTTACCGTATGGCTATCATCACCGCGATATACGCTCTCGTATATCTCGCGATCTTGTTGCTCAATCAAAAATGGAGCAATATTGGATATATTGCGTTGGAGATTCTCAGATTCTTTAATATATTCTGGATAGTCGCTACGGTAGAAGTTTACCGTTCTGATTTGAAGATATTCATGAGCAAGATTGCCAGACGGCAAAAAGTCAAGTACGGTTATACCACAACGGACGAACAACTTCTTGTATCCGCAACGGAAATCGTCAAAGCCTGTCAGAATATGGCGAAGAACGACGTCGGCGCGCTTATCATAATTGCCCCCACGGAGATTCCCGCGCACATTCTTGATACCGGTACGGCTTTGGACGCGACGATTTCATGCGGACTTTTGGAAAGCATTTTCAATACCAAAGCGCCTTTGCATGACGGCGCGGTCGTAGTGTTGGGCGACAGAATCATTTCGGCAGGTTGTTTCCTTCCGCTTTCGCAGGAAGTTACGCTCGCCAAAGATCTCGGTACGCGTCATAGAGCGGCTATTGGAATTACCGAAGAGAGCGACGTATTCGCAATCGTCGTCAGCGAAGAAAGCGGTATAATAAGCGTTGTTCAGGGCGGAACGATCAAAAGATATATGACGCCTGAAAAATTGCTTGAAGAGATCAAGGTCATTTATAGAATCAGTTCCCAGTCTGCCGTACGCAGGGGAAAGAAGAGCCAGAAAAACTGAAATTTTTTCGGCAAAGAAAATCAAAGATAAATCACACCACTCTCCACATTTGCGTGTGAGTGGTGTTTTTTTGTGAAAGGAACAGTATGAAAAACATTGTTAAAGTACCAAAGATACTCTTGCCCAAAGGGCATATAGACAAGAGCAAATGGAGCGTTATCGCTTGCGACCAGTTTACTTCTCAACCCGATTACTGGGAAAAACTCGCCGATCACGTCAAGGATTCTCCTTCGGCGCTCAATATTATTTTCCCCGAAGTATATCTTGAAGAAAAGGGCAAGCAGGAAAGGATAAAGACCATTAATTCTAATATGTTCAATTATCTTAAATGCGGTATATTCGAAGAGTTCGAAGGCTTTATTCTTGTTGAGAGAACCACGCCTGACGGACAAAAAAGATTAGGACTTGTTATTGCTGTCGATCTTGAAGAATACGATTATACTCCCGAAAACAACGCTTTGATAAAGGCGACGGAAAAGACCGTAGTTGACAGGCTCCCGCCGAGAATAGAAGTCAGAAAAGGCGCGTGTCTGGAACTTCCGCATATAATGATGCTCATGGACGATAGAAAGGATAAAATAATAGAGCATCTTTACAAAAGTCGCGATTTCTTTCCAAAAGCGTACGATTTCGATCTCAACATGGGCGGCGGGCATATCAAAGGCTATAAGATAACAAATTGCGCGCCCGTAATAGATAAACTCAACGCTTTGTTGGATAAAAACGCGCTTATTGAAAAGTACGGCAGCGATAAGCCGATACTTTTCGCGGTAGGCGACGGCAACCATTCTCTGGCTACGGCGAAAGAGTGCTGGAATAAAATAAAAAAGACGTTGAAAAAAAGCGAACTCGACGAGCATCCCGCAAGATACGCGTTGTGCGAACTTGTAAATCTGCATGACAAGTCTTTGCAGTTCCAACCGATACACAGAGTGGTCATGGGCGTGGACGAAGATTTCGTAAACTATATGAGCAAAGGGTTGGAAAAACTCGACGGTAGAGCGCAAGTAAAAGTAATATACAAAGACAAGATATATTTTTGGCGCGTATCCGACAATCCCAGCGACGCGATTGCGGATATTCAGCAACTAATGGATACTTACGCGAAGACTCATAAGAAAATGATAATAGACTATATTCACGGCGACGGACACTTGCAAGAAGTGGCGCGCGCCAACGACGGCGTAGGGGTGTTTATGCCCTGCCTTGAAAAAGACGGACTTTTCGATTACGTAGTAAGACGTGGAGTCTTGCCTAGAAAATCGTTTTCTATGGGACACGCGGAAGATAAGAGATATTATTTAGAATGTAGATATATAGGCGAACCGAAATAACGGTTCGCCTATAGTTTTATTTGGCTTCGATGAAATCAAAGATCGCCGATTATAGCCGCGATTGTTGCGAAACTAGAAAAGAGTATTATCACGGAAAGAACAAGGCTTACGCTACTTATGATTATTCCCGCTAATGCCAAACCTTTGCCTTTACCGCCCATTTCATTTGATTTTTTATATCCTAAAATCGAACATATCAAACCGACTACAGTCAAGAAAAACGACAGTATAAATCCTACTATGGCAAGTGTGTTGGAAGATTCAGACACATTATTTTTACCTGTCGCGACGCCGCAGTACGGGCATACTATCGCTTTCTCGTCGACAACTTTACCGCAATTTGGACAGAACATATAATCACCCCCTTTTTTCCATATTTTACTAGATATTTTATCTAGTGTCAAGACATTTTGTCTAGTTTTGCAAATAATATAAATATGGACGTCAAATTTTGTGAAAACTTAAAAAGTATACGCAAGGAATGTCGTATGACGCAAAAGCAAGTCGCTTTAACTCTCGGAGTGGTCGAGAGTTGTTATGCGAATTGGGAACAGGGACGGACGGAGCCAAATATAGATATGCTGAGAAAATTAGGCGGCATTTTTGACGTAAGTATAGATGAATTGTTAAACGGAAATATATAAAATAGATTTACAAAATTATCGATAAGGCAAGTTAAAGTTGATTGAAATCACAAAATACTTATATTCGCTTGCCAAAAATTCTTAGGCAATGTAAAATAATGTATAAAGAAAAATAAACGGGGTACGGTATGTCAATTACTGTCGTCAAGTTTGGCGGAACTTCCATGGCAGACGCCAAGGCTATAACGCAAGTCGCCAACATTATCAAACAAGACCCTAAGCGCAGATACGTGGTAGTTTCCGCGCCGGGTAAGAGATTTTCGCAGGATCACAAAATTACGGATATGCTTTACGCATGTTATCACGATTTGCAGATAAACGGCGAATGTAGTTCCACTTTCGCAAAAATCAGAGATAGATTCAAGGGCATTGTCGCGGATCTTAAACTTGATCTTGATATCAACTCTTATCTTGATAAAGTGGAGAGCGATATGCTCAAATATAATTCCGCTGAATTTTGCGCGTCGCGCGGCGAGTATCTTTCAGCGGTAATAGTAGCGAAGACTTTGGGATATAAGTTTATCGACGCAAAAGATATTATGATTTTTACCGAAAACGGAGATTTCGATTCAGAAAGCACCAACGAAAAGGTAAAACAGGTTTTGAGCGAAGTTGACAGAGCGGTCGTTCCCGGTTTTTACGGCGGCGACAGCGCAGGAATCGTACACACTTTCAGTAGGGGCGGTTCAGACGTTTCCGGCGCGGTGATCGCTCGCGCGGTTAATGCCGAACTTTATGAAAACTGGACTGACGTCAACGGATTCATGTCGGCTGATCCGCGTATCGTGGAAAATCCCAGACCGATAGCGAAACTTTCATATAAAGAACTTCGCGAACTTGCTTATATGGGCGCGAACGTACTCCATCCCGAGTCCATCTTCCCTGTAAGAGTAAGCAATATACCTATAAATATACGCAATACGTTTAATCCGTCCGCGCCCGGCACTATGATAGTTGCGGAACTTAAAGAGAGCGAACTCAATGACAGAGTAATAACGGGTATTGCCGGCAAAAAAGGTTACAGTATTATTTATATCGAAAAGTCTATGATGAACAGCGAACTCGGCTTTGTCCGTAAAGTTCTCGCCGTTTTGGAATATTACAATATATCTTTCGAGCATCTTCCTACCGGCATCGATACGATGAGCATAGTAGTTGCGGAAAACGAACTTGCAGGCAAAGAAGAAGTCGTATTAGAGCGTATCAGAAAAGTAGTCGCTCCCGACCATATCGAAATCAAGGGCGGTATTTCTCTTGTCGCAACGGTAGGACACGGAATGTCTTACAAGCCCGGTACGGCGTCTGCGCTTTGCGGCGCGCTTGCGAAAGCAAATATTAATATCCGTATGATCGATCAAGGTTCGAGCGAACTCAACATTATTGTAGGTATATCTACCGCTGACTATGAAAAAGCAATCGTTGCGATTTACAATGCTTTTGAGTGTGGTTCGACGGATAAGGGAAATTTGCGAAAATAAAATGCGCCTTTTCCGCTAATACGGCATATAATAATCGCTCCAACGTACAGCAAACGGGGAGCGATTTTCTATACCGTCTTGACAAAAAAATCGTTGTTTTACTAATCTCAAATTCCTCTTATCTGTCGAACTGGATTTGTTTACTTGGTTCATTTTGCGAGTAGTTCTATAAATTTACATTAGGAGATTTTATTGAATTAGATTCTTCGACTACGCTTAAATTTCCCGACCAAACGTAAAATCTTTACTGCGTTTCGATTTTAGTCGGACTTAATACGGATATATATTAGAATTAGATTCCTCGACTACGCTCAGAATGACGGGAGAGTATACAGGTGAAGTAAACTCTATCCGTCATTTTCAATTATACGGATAGCCTGTCGGCATTAGACTAGATTCTTCGACAGGCTCAGAATGACGGTTTTCAAGGTGTTACTTTGTTTATACTCTCGTAATATTGAGAGT
>JAIEEW010000158.1 GCA_029067255.1 Clostridia bacterium
CTTATTTTACTTTACCGCAACAAATATTCCGCTCAATCGGCAAGATTGTTGTTCTGTTCTTGCAAAAACAGAGTTTTCGTCGCTCTCAAAATCCTTCTCTCTCCTATTACGAGAGTTACGAACAACGCTACGAAAGTTATTGCCGCAAGCACTCCAAACGGAACGACTTTGACTTTACTACTATCAAACAGCAAAGACGAGAGCGTCATAAAGAAAAAGCCTACGATATCTATATAAATCATTGCAATATACGCGGTGCGTTTCATTGATTTAACGCGTTTCTTGTCCGCGTCGTCTTTAAGATATCTGGTTACGAAATACTTATCCACGAATACGAGAGCGTAGAAAAACACTGCGAAAAGCATTCCGACTACGTAAATAGCGATACAGTCGTAAAGGTTGCCTTTGAAGTCCGCTCTCATTACAAGACTGATAGCGACCATCCATAAAAAGAACAACCACATGGAAAAAATTATAGCGATTTTCTGTTTTTTACTAAAATTCATCCCTATTCTCCCGTTTTAGTACATTATATACTTATAATTCTCTGTTGTCAAGAAAAGATTATAAATTGTCAAAATATGGCTGAATACGAAAAATTTTATCAAAAACGCTTGATTTAGTCCGAAAGACCGCTCTTTTTACAGAGCGGTCTCCCGGAAAGTTTATAAAAGGTCGTACAAATGAAACAGTCTGATTTATTGCGGTTTCCCGACTGATTATATTTTAACATTAAAAAATTCAAAAATCAATACCTTTTGAAAATTTTATGTTCGCTCTCCGCTTGAACACTATTATAGAAATTACGCTTCTGCCGCTATATCGTCGATACTCATACCCAAAAATTGCGCGTTGTACAACTCAGCGTAAAAACCTTGTTTTTCAAGTAGTTCGGCATGCGTACCCTGCTCGACTATATCGCCGTCTTTCAACACCAGAATATTATCCGCGTCTTTTATAGTAGACAATCTGTGCGCTATTACAAAACTTGTTCTGCCTTCCATAAGCGCGCTCATTGCCTGTTGAATAAGCATTTCGGTGCGCGTATCCACAAGACTGGTCGCTTCGTCGAGTATCATTATTTCCGAATCCGCAAGTATTGCTCTTGCGATGGTAAGCAACTGTTTCTGACCTTGTGAAATATTTCCCGCGTCAGCGTTTATCACGAAATCGTAACCGCCGTCAAGCGTCTGTATAAAGTGGTCGGCGCAAGCCAACTTCGCCGCTCTTATTACTTCTTCATCCGTCGCGTCAAGTCTGCCGTATCGGATATTCTCCATTACGGTGCCGTTATACAGCCAGGTATCTTGCAACACCATACCTATATGCGAACGAAGTCCGTTTCTTGAAAACTCTTTTATATCTCTGCCGTCCAAAAGTATTTTGCCGTCGCTAAGATCGTAATATCGCATAAGGAGTTTGACCAGAGTCGTTTTACCTGAGCCTGTCGGACCTACTATAGCCACGCGCTGTCCGCTCTTCACACTGCTGCTGAAATCCTTGATAACTATCTTATCAGGAGAATATCCAAATCTCACGTTGACGAAATCCACGTCGCCTTTTACTTTTTCCACGCTCAAATCGCCAGTTTCTTTTTCTTCTTCCTGCTCCAAAAATCCAAATACTCTTTCCGCCGCCGCAACCGTAGACTGGAAAGTATTAGCCACGCTGGCGAGTTGGGTTATTGGATGATTGAACTGTCTGACGTACTGTATGAACGACTGGATATTTCCCACGCCCAAACCGCTGCCGTTGACTACCAAAAATCCGCCCAAAATACATACGCACGTAAATCCGAGATTGCCTATCGCTTTCGCAGTAGGTTGCATAAGTCCTGAGAAAAACTGAGAACTCAAAGCCGAAGAACAAAGTTCGTCGTTGTATTTATTAAAATCTTTTACGCTCTTTTCTTCGCCGTTGAAAAGTTTTACAACGTTATGCCCCGCAAACATTTCTTCGATTCTACCGTTAACGTGTCCGAGGTACTCTTGCTGGCGCTTAAAGTATTTTTGCGATCTCTTTATTATTAGCATTGCCGCAATTAAAAGCAACGGCACGCTGACAAGCGAGATCAACGTCAACAACGGACTTATTTTCAACATCATGATAAGCACGCCTATTACCGTCGTAACCGAAGTAAGCATCTGCGAAAGGCTTTGATTGAGCGACGTAGAAATAGTGTCTATGTCGTTTGTGATAAGGCTCATTACTTCGCCGTTGGTCGTCTTGTCATAAAATTTAAGCGGAAGTTTGTCTATCTTCTCATTCAAATCTTTTCGGAATCTGTAAGAGATTTTTTGCGATACGCCCGACAGTAGATAACCTTGCGCGTAAGACATAATACCGCTCACTACTACCAGTATCACCAGTTTGATCATAATATCGACGATCTTTTCGATATCCATCTCCGGCGGCGTCGTAAGCGACACGTCTCTTACCGATTGCAGATAAGCGTCGGGCACTCTGTCCAGTAACGCTCCCATACGCGCAATGTCGGCAAACTCTCCGACCGTCGTCGCCTTTCTCGAAGCGGCCGCTATATCGGCGGGTCTTACGGTGTTCATCTCTTTTGGAAGATCTAAAATCTGTTTTTTCTGTTCTTCCGTCAAACCGAGAACCACCGCAATTGCCAAATCGCCCGCGTAATCGGGATTGAATCCTTCCGTAGGGATACTCGCGTAGTTTTTGAGATCGCCTATAGTAAGCGCGCCCATTTTATCAAACGTCGCCAAAGTCTGTTCGTCATACTGCGTCATTGGAACAAATGAATTGTATACCGTTTTTTGCAACGCTCCGCTCATCAAAGTATCCGTCGCTCCGCCGAGAATATCCGGAACCGTAATTGTCGCCACCACTCCGCCTATCGCGAGAATAAACGCGATAACTATTACAAGTATATCCTTTTTCATATACCCGAAAAGTTTCTTTACCGTACCTTTGAAATCTTTTGCCTTTTCAACGCGCATACCGCGTCCGCCGCCCATCGGTCCGTGAGATGGTCTTTGCGCATGTCTGTTATCGCTCATATTCCCAACTCCTCTTCCGATAATTGCGATTTTGCTATATCTAGATACGTCGGACACGTTTTAAGCAACTCTTCATGTTTGCCTATACCCGCTATCTTTCCGTCGTCCAGCACAATTATGCTATCGGCATTTTTGATCGTTCCAACTCTTTGCGCCACTATTATCACCGTCGCTTGCGACATCTCTTCGTTCAGCGCCATTCTCAACTTAGCGTCCGTCTTAAAATCCAACGCCGAAAACGAATCGTCGAAAATATATATAGGCGAATTTTTGCTCAACGCTCTGGCTATCGCTATACGCTGTTTCTGTCCGCCGGACACGTTGCTGCCGCCCTGCGCTATTTCTCTTTCCATACCTTCAGGCGAAGAGTTTATAAACTCGGACGCTTGCGCGATTTCCGCCGATTTATTCAAAATATCCCCGTCGTATTCGTCAAGTCCGTAAGCGATATTGCTTGCCACCGTACCTGAAAACAACGTATTTTTCTGCGGCACAAAACCTATGTTATCTCTCAAATCTTTTAGATTTATATCTTTTACGTCCACGCCGTCTATAGTTATCTTACCTTTCGTAGCGTCCATAAGTCTGGGAATGAGATTGACTACCGTTGACTTTCCGCTTCCCGTACTTCCTATCAAAGCAGTAACTTCTCCGCTTTTCGCTTCAAAACTAATATCTTCAACTGCGTACGCTCCACC
>JAIEEW010000159.1 GCA_029067255.1 Clostridia bacterium
CGGTAATAGTGTCGTAAATATCCGCAGACGTATTTAGCATATCCAATTCGTGATAGCCATCCGCGCGCAAGCCTGTAATATCAAGCGAAAGATTGATTTTGGCGTAAACTTTGATTTTGATTTTTTCCATACTATTTATTACGGCAACTTCCTTCCGCAAGCGTGATAAAGTTCGTACCACTCGCTGCGGGTAAGATTTACGTTTTCCGCCTTTACTATCTGCTCCACTCTTTGGGGCTTAGTGGTCCCGTTTATCACAGCGAATTCAGCAGGATGTTTGAGAAGCCATGCCGCGGCGATAGCGTTGGGTTGCGTTTCGTATTTGAAAGAAAGTTCTTTGAGCAATTTGTTGAGTTTTGCGTATCTGTAATCTCCGATAAACGACTTGTTTTTGCCTTTGAAAGGAGAATAGCACTGTATTTGTATTTTGTTAAGACGGCAATAATCCAGCGTACCGAAATCCCTGTTTATCCCGCCGTCGTTGTAACGGTTGAAATTAACGCCGTTTTCTATCATAGGACAATGCGCTACGCTAAGTCTAATTTGGTTGAACTCAATCTTCTGTCTAAGCGAAGCCGACAAAAGCGCGATTTGGCTTCCTGAGAAATTGCTGACGCCAAAACTGTCCACGACGCCTTCGCTGTAAAGTCTGTCAAACGCTTTCGCCACTTCTTCCGGATTCATAAGCGCGTCGGGTCTGTGAATAAGCAATCTATCTATCTTTTCAACCCTAAGACGGTTGAGACTTTTATGCACGCTGTCAATAATATAGTTGGTACTGTTGTCGTATCTATGGCATGACAGATCTTTGACTATGCCGCATTTAGTCTGCAATATTATTTTGTCCCTAAGCGACGGATCTTCTTTCAACGCTTTGCCGAAAATAATTTCGCATTCCCCTTCGCCGTAAATATCCGCGTGGTCAAACGCGTTTATGCCGACGCTGAGATTGCTTTCGATAAGCGCTCTGACTTCTGCGACGGACATATTTTTTATTCGCATGCAACCTTGAATAAATTTATCCATAACTTACCTCTTCGAATTTATTGTATCACAGCAAGGATTTCTTATCAATACGTTGGATAGTAAAAGTATTTCAAGGTATGCAAATTTTTTGTAAAAAACAAGGCGAACGGTAGCGTTCTCGCCGACCGTCCGCCTATATTCGAGGATATTTGCAATCAACCTATCTCTCTGTAAATGACGATTCTTTCATCGCCTGCCATAAGCGCGCCGATATCTGGATTTTGTTCCTTTATGCTCTCAATAGACATTCCCAAAGTCTTCGCGACCTGCCAAATGCTTTCGCCTTTATCTGGCAGATAAATGCTGATAGCGTTGGAGTCGGTAGAGATTTCTTCGCCTTCTTCCACGCTCTTGACAACGGTATTGACAATGCGGGTCATAGCGCATACTGAAATGGATATGCCAGCGGAAATTTCCACTTCTCTATCTCTTTTTACTTTGTAGGAACAATCGGTAGCGATCGCGCTTCCGCAAAGCAAAGTTTGGGAAGTAACGTTCTCCGCGTCGAATTGCAAAGAGTAAGGGAGTTCCACTTGCATACATTTATTTGCGCCGTCTTCCGTTTCGTAAATTACCGAAGTGTTGAGTACGCCTTCCGCAAGCAACGCGCCGTCCATCGCCACGAGATTAGAAAGATTGTTTTGCGTAACTATACAACTGCAAATGCTCTTTATGATATCGTCGGAATTTTCCACGGTTACGCTTCCGCCTATTTTTTCTTCAAAACTCATTACGCCGTCCTGTCTGTCGAAAGTTACGTCCTGAACGCTTACGTCAAGAGAATTGCTTGGACTGTAAAGATCAGTTACGGCGTCGATCGCGCACGTCTGCATTACGAAACCTTGAAGCGCGACGTTGACGGTGATCTTGAAAGCGTTGTCGCTTTCCGAGCCTTCGATAACAAGCCTGTTTTCTTTTACGCCTGCGCTTATGCAAGCGCAAAGATTTTCGTCCTTGACGGCAAGTTCCTGCGCAAACGGTATATTGAAGTTTTTGGTAGAAACGATCCCTTCGCTTGTATAGATAAGACTCACTTCCGCGCGGCCGGTAACTACAAGTTTACCGTCGGAATTATCCACGTCGCTTACGATAGCCTTCGCGTCAAAAAAGAGTACGTCGTCTACTTTGGCTCCGCAGGAGTATTCGTCCGTAACTTCTACGCACTCGTCAACCGAACAAACGTACTTCTGATAAGTCTGCTCTTCTTTCAAAGTCAACGCGTCTTCCGCGTCTTCGAGTACGTCTACCGTATTGATCTCAACTACCGACGGCATGAGTTCCACTACGGTCTGTACCTTGATCTCCGCGCCGGAAATGCTCGATTGCATATCCACTACGACCGCTCTTACGATACAAGGCATATCCGCAACGACGCCGTCGTTGTTTATATCTTCGGAAAAGTCGGAAATATAATCGAAGTTATTGAGTTTTCCTTCCGCGTCCAAATATACGAGTTTAATAGAAACTCTTCCGCTCGTCTTTATCTGTTTGGACATCGTCTGGGTCTTTGTGATTCTGACGTCGCCGGATAAAGCGCAAACTTTGCTTACGCCCCCCTTAGAAGTCGTGTCGAAGTTGCACTGCATAACAATCTGTTTGCCGTCCAAATTCCTTTCGTAATCTGCGCTTACGCTCTTAAAAATAGTATTGATTGCCATATATCCTCCGCAATTATGTTTTTACACCATAATTATATTTAGCGGGATTATCGGATATGACTAAAATAAATTATTTTTTGTTGATCTTAACGTTACGGGTCAAAATATCGTTGTAAGAATAGGACTGTAATTCGTCTTCCCCTTCCATAAGACATCGTACGGTAAATATTGCGGGATAGGCGTCCTGAACGTACCCTTCAAATTTTACAAATTTGTTGCGCCCGCGGTTGATCTCGAACGTCATAGGCTGACCGACGATCATACCCACGCGGCGTTTTACTTCATCGATTTTCAGTATTATTTCTCTCATATCCGTAATTATGTCCATCCAAACTCTAAAAAATGCAATTCCTTCAAATTTTATTCGTCTGTTGACAAAATACAAAAATTTCGTTATGCTGAAATCAATATAATAGGAGATTGTTTTATGTTGAAAAAAACGGTAATGATTATAGATGACGACGTATACATAGGCGATATGTTGCAGGAATTGCTTGAAAAAAACGATTACAACGTAACAAGAGCGTATTCCGGAACGGAAGCGCTGTACGCCGTTAAAAACGAACGCCCCGACCTGATACTTTTGGATTTGATGCTGCCGGGAATAAGCGGAGAGCAATTATTGAGCGAAATACGCGATATACCCGTTATAGTCGTAAGCGCGAAAGCGGACGTAGACAACAAAGTCAATCTTCTTCTTTCAGGCGCGATAGATTACGTAACAAAGCCTTTCGACACCAAAGAACTGCTCGCCAGAATAAGCGCGCATCTGCGAAACAATACCCGTCGCAACGACAAATTGATTTTTGACGGAATCACTTTGGATATTTCAGACTTTTCGGTAGAAGTCGACAACTCGCCCGTAAAACTAACCAGAACAGAATACGCGATACTTTTCGCGTTGATGAACAATGGCGGAAGAGCGATGTCAAAAGACGCTATTATGGCTAAAATAGAAGACGTTACTCCCGACTGCGAAGAAAGTTCGCTTCGCACGCACGTCGGCAATCTGCGAACCAAACTCAAAGCGATAAACGGCAAAGACTATATTGAAGCGGTATGGGGTATCGGATATAAATTGAAATCTTGACAAATTCTTGACGTTTTATTGTTGGATCCTTGACTTGCATTCGTTAGAATACTCTTAACGAAAACAAGGAGATTTGTTTATGGAATATTGTTTAACGACACAAAATCTTACTAAACGATACAAAAAATATCTCGCGCTCGACAGCGTAAACATGCGCGTGCCGAAAGGCGCAATCTACGGTTTCATAGGCAAAAACGGCGCGGGCAAAACCACGCTTATAAGAATTGTCTGCGGACTTCAATCGCCGAGTAAAGGCTCTTATTCTATCTATGACGCGCCCTACGACGGAAAAGAAATTTACAAGTCCAGAAGACGCATGGGAGCGATTGTGGAAATACCCGCCGCATATTTGAATATGACCGCGCAAGAAAATCTTAAACAACAATATCTTATTTTGGGAAAACCGTCGTTTGAC
>JAIEEW010000016.1 GCA_029067255.1 Clostridia bacterium
GGTATACATTTCTTTTCCGTCGTAAGCAAGTACTTCCGCGGAGTTTGTAATCACGACTTCTTTCGCGCCCCATTCTAAAAACATTTTCGCCGCCTGAAATCTATCCGTCTGTCCGGTGAGTATTTCCGCTTCCGCTGTATCAGTTTTAAGATAATCGATATAAGGCAGTATTTCTTTTTTATCTTTCCAGTCTTCGAAATACATTTCTCCTGTCTGCCTGTTCGCATGGCGCAGCAAAGCCTGCACGTCTACCGCTACTTTTCCTTTTTTGGAAAGATCTTTTATAAGTTGTCCGTCAAAATCTCCGAAAATCAATCCCGCGAGATGATATACGTCGCAATCCACGTCGGGGATATCCGCCAAAGTAAACGGATCTCCCTGACCTATACAAGTACAAGTGCGGCGTTCCTTATCCGCAGTATGATATTTGTTTCTTATCGACGTAGATTCCTTGCTGGGAATATAAAAAATATCTTCCTTGTCAATAACGAAAGTGTTCAGCCTATCTTTATCTTCCGGGGCGACTTTCGTTACGACTCCGACTTTATATCCGCCAGCGTACGCCGATGCGGAAGAATATATTACCGCTCCGCCTACTTCTATGATCTGATGATCGAGATAATCGATATTGTAATCCAAAGATATATGACCTATCGTCAAAGTATCGTAATGTTTTTTCATATCAACGCTCCTTTTGTTTTATCGTTAATTATTAATACTGAAAGACAGCGCGCCTGTTCCGACTACTACGCCGTCGCTCTTTCCGTTTACTGCAGATATCGGCATTACCTGAGCAGTCCCGCCGTTCGCGCTACTTTTGATTTGCAACAGTCTTCCCAAAGTAATATCGCTGCCTACCGGATTGTTTATAATGACCGTATTCATGAGTTGGTCTTTAACTTTGCCAAGATTGCCCGCGTCGGTAAATCCTGCCGCTCCGTCGGCGTTCGCATTCATAAGCGCGCAAAGCGTATCCATCTGAGAATTTGTAAGCGAATTGTACGCAATTCTCGCTCCGTTGTCAGCGTCGTCAATATCCACAAATACTGTAATATACATATACTCGGGCAGAATAGACATTTTCCTGCCTATCGCGGACTGCATCTTTGCCGAGAACGTAAACAACAACCAGTCTTTATCAGACGAAAGTCTTAATGCGGAAGAATTGCTGTCGCCCGCGCATATTATAGCCGACTGCGCAAGCGCTAGCGCTCCGCTATCCGACGCTCCGCTCATACCCAAACTTGTTTTGAGAGCGTTGACGTCTATCTTCGAACTGATATTTCCGTCGCCTACAAATCCCCTTATGCCGTCTGCAGACGCGTAGACGTTGAAGTTGGACTCCTGCGCTGCAATCGCAGTAACCGTAACGTTTTTACTCTCGCCGGTATAACCTTGCAATTCAAGTCCCGCAAAAAGCGATTCCAGCGTATCTTTAAGACCTTGCGCGTTTATTTGAGTTTGAGCGACGTTTGCCGCGTTGACTTTGTTCGCAGCGATTTCATAAATGCCGTCCATTATCATTATTCCTTTTCCGTCTTTGACAGCAAATTGCAGATCCATATTGTCTGTCAAAGGTTTCATGGAATTCTTAACGCTGTCCGAACAACTCTTGTTGGCTTGTTCAAGATCGGACGCGCCTGTCGGAGTATCGCTTCCGCTCGGATTTATTTTGCTTCTTACCGTATCTATCGCTTTCGCTTCATCTTCATTGAGATCGTTGAAAACTATACTCGTGCACGTTTCGTCGCTCTTCATCAAAGACTTGTCGGTTTTTACTATCATTGCGATATCGACTGGCAAAAGTTGAGCGTACTTGCTATCTGACGTCTTGACTTTGCTCTTATAAACGATAGCCATCTCTTGCTCGCTAACGATGTAAAGTCCGAGCATTTGAGTATCTTCGTAACCCTGAGCGGTAATGTTGACGCTTTTTTCAAGGAAATTGAGCAATTCTCCCTGTTCCATTATCGGGCGAAGATTATCCAAAGTCTTTTCGCTTCCGTCTGCAAAATCGGAAGTAAGTTTTACTCCGTCAATAGCCGTCGCGTAATTTCCTACTTTATCGCCGATATTCGTAAGCACGGCATTCAAGTTGCTCGAGTCAAGTTTACTTTCGTCTCTCAACGCGTACTTCTCGTTTATTTCGTCGACTGCCCTTGCAGCGTCGGTCTTGTTGCTCTCTTTAAGAGAAATCTCAACCGAGTCGATATTCATTTTGTCCGGCATATTATTGATCTTACATATTGCGTTGCGGAAATTTATCTCGCTGGGTTTGCCTTCCGCGCCTTTTTCTCTCGCGTCGTCGCCGTATATAGAATTAAGCGCTATCTCATATACCGTTTGATCCAATCTGAATCCGCCGTTATTTACGAACGTAACCGTAAACACGTTGTTGTGGATCCTGTCTTTGAATCCCTGTTCAACAACGTTTCCGTCGCCGTCTTTTTTACCGTTGAGTTTCTCTTCTATATTCGCTATTATCTCAGTCAGAGAAGTTTTCTTTGTCGGCTCGGTAGGCGGTTGCGGACTTTCAGGAGTATCTGGAGTTTCGGTGTTGTCCGGCGTTTCAGGATTAGCGGGAGCGGCGGCTTTGCCGTTCACTCTGTCGATAAGCATAAGCAAAAGTTGAAGATCTTGCAATGTATCGTTGTTTCCGCCTTCTTCCCTGTTGTAAGCGAGATTGTTTACGTCCATTCTGAAAACCTGCATATCGCTTCTCTTTCCATCGACAATTTTACCGAGATCGATCTTAATTCCGATATACATGTATTCGGGTAAAAGCGAAGTTGCGTTTGCGTTGTTGATAGCGCCCTTTCCTTTGATTATCAATTCAAGATAATCGTCGCCGACCGCCGAGTAATTGTTGGCGTATACGATTTGAACGTCCGTCATAAACGTAAGCGTCTGCGAGAAATTGACTTGCGATCCTATGAGATAAGCGGTTTCTTCAAGAGAAAATACCGGATTAAATCTGCGAATGATTTCTTCCTTTATTCTTTCCTTTTCTATCTCGTCGTCGCCCGCGACCGACATGTCAGTGATATTATTTCTGGATTTCAGACCCGATACGGTCATTCCCGTTTCTGGATTTATTGTATCGTCAAGTCTGATTTTCGACATTTCAAAGTTATCTCCGCCGATGTTTGTCATCGCTTCAAGCAAAGTATTGTTGCGAGACGATTCCAAAAGCGTCTGCCTGTACGAATCGCTTATAAAGAATTTCTCATACAACTGATTGACGAAGTCGTCCATATTGTCCGTCGGCGTAAACCCGTCGTTTTCTTCGTCGTATACAAAGGTATAGAGATGTTTGAGCATATTTCTGATTTCCTGCGGAGTAAAATAATGCTCTCCTTCTTCAAGATCGCCGTTTATAAGAGAAGTCCCGCTAATGATTTCATAAAGAGCGGGCAAATACGCCTTGTCTGTATCGAAAAGAATATCGTAACCGATTTTTTCCTTGACTTGCGCAAGTCCCTGTTTGATACCGTTGTCTACCTGCGAGCATATGGAATCGTAACTCAGCGAAGACACGTCCATATTGAAAGACGTCGCAAGCGAAGTAAGCGTTTGCAAATGATTTTGAGAATTTTCCACGCCGACTTTATTTATTTCCACGCTTGTCGGCTGTAAATTATTAAGGTCTATTATTGCGGTAGCGAAAATGCTCTCCGGAATAAGTTGACGGATAAGTTGAGCCATAGTATTGTCTCCGTTTATCCCAAGCATCTGCGCTACGTCAACTTCTATATCTATACTCAAGTCGCCCTTTCCGCTAGAAGACATATTTATTATTTTTGCTTTGATATTGCCAAGCATTTCACGCTCGTTGACGTAAGACGAAAGCATGTGCGACAGCGCTTGATAACTTGCTCCGACTTTTACGTTCTTATCAACGTATTCGCCCGAATAGTCTATCGATTTGAGATTTATACTATTGAGAATATTCTCTCCTTGCGCAAAGTCCATAACGTCGGCAATCGTATTGTCTTCGCCTATTTTGCCGTCAGAATTGTCTATACCGTATTTCGCGCTGATTTCTCCGATAAAAGTTTTTGTATCGTTAAGTTTGACTTCCTGCGTAAAAGCGTCGAAACCGAGCGATTGAGCGTTGGGAAGTTTGATGTCCCTTATCATAGTAAGAAAAGCCTGTTCGCTTACGTCGACTTTCAAAGTCTTCATAAGCGTTTCGATAGGATAAAGTTCCATACTGCCCGTCGTAACAAAAGACAGCGGTATCACATCCTGCGCTTTCTCGATAGTATCAACGACTTTTGAATTCACGTCGACGAGAATTTGCGAAAGCGACGTTCCGCTGCCCGTCTTTTTGAGAATAACGTCGGCGATACGAATGATTTTTTCCACGTTGACTTCGCTCATTTTGTTTATCGACGCCTGAATGGCGCGCGTTCTGTCGCACGGATAAACTACTACCGAAGCAAAAATATTTTTGGGCATAAGGCTTTGCACGATAGAAAGCGAAGAATTCTTCTTTGCAAGCGCGGAAACAAGATTTTTAAGTTTGACGTTGAGCGTGATTTTAAGTCCCACGCTTTCAGGAACGCTGACGTCGCCGGAAATTATGATCTGTTTAATTTCAAAAACGTCGCTCAACTCGCAACCCAGCGACGCTTCCATTTCTTTTATCGCAGGGAAAAATTCTCCAATACCTTTCAACATCTCGTCAACGAAAGCGGCGAGTTGTTTGTCGGAAATTTCCAAAATATTTTTAGACCCGTCGTAATCGGCTAGCGAAGAAAAATCAAACTCTATTTCTTTAAGAAGATCGTCAAGCGCGGAATTGCCAGTACTTTCCTGCGGCGGCTGTTCTTGCCCGTCGTCTTCCGTCGGCAAATTCTCGTCGGAAAGCATTTCTCTGCTTTCCACGCGCCTGCCGTCTTTATATTCGTAAACGTAAACAAAATCGTATCCGTAAGTCCCTTGCGTAGTTATCGTAACGTCGCCGACCGATTCTTGCGGCGACTGTTCCGACTCTTCTCCGTCTTCGCCCCCTAGAACTTTGCTCAAAATCTTCATGACGTCAAGTTCATAACTTTCCGCCAGATACATTTTGTTTTTAATATTAGAATAAAAATCCGTAAGATCATCGTCGCCGTAAGCGTTGGTAACAATGTCTTTTTCGTCGCTTTTCCTTACCCCTTTGAAAAGCGAGAACACTTCTTTGAAAGGCACTTGCGCTTCGTTGCCTATATTTTCATTCCAAACGTTTTCGGCGATTTTATAACTGCCGACCGTCGTTCCTACTACTATGCCTACGAAAAGCAATACGAACACCGTAGCGAGAATTTTCCCCACAAATTTCCTGCTACGATTCTTTTTTATTGCTTTTTCGTCTTTTTCGGCGACTAACTTTCTTATTTCTTTCCTAGCCATATTCCACCTAGAATAATTATACCACCATTATTTTACTTTGTACATATAATATTTATATAATATAAGTTATAATACCGAATTGCAACCTTTTTTACGGTTTTTTTGCTGTAAATTTTTGCAAACGCCGTAATTTTTAACGCAGAAAATTCTTCGCTTTGTCGCAATAAGCGCAAAAGTATTGCAAAAATTTCGCAATTGATATATAATAATTAAGTCTTCAAAATATATGAGAGAACAAATTCATTTGAGCGAGTCCATACTTACTCGCTCGAAAAAAAATAAAATATTCAAGCATATCACAACCGCAAGACTCTTGTTGTTGAGTTTCTTTATACTCATACTAGTGGGAACGCTGCTGTTGATGCTTCCTTTCTCTACCAAAAGCGGAGAAAGCGTAAGTTTTATGGACGCGCTGTTCACCGCTACTTCCGCGACGTGCGTCGTCGGACTTGTCGTTACTCCGACAGCGGCGACTTTTTCCGTATTCGGACAAATAGTTATCCTATTACTTATTCAAATAGGCGGTCTGGGCTTCATGACCATAACATCGTTTTTCTATTCGATGTTGGGCAGAAAACTGACATTGAGAAGAAGACTGAGCATGAGCGAAGAAATGCCGCAAACTAGTATGGAAAGACTAAAATCGATAGCGATAAAAATCGTTCTGCTCGCTATTGGGACGGAACTTTTGGGCGTGGTCTTCCTTACTGCGGGTTTTTGCATATCAGGATTTTCTTTCGGAAAATCGCTTTGGTACGGAATTTTCCACAGCATTTCCGCTTTCTGTAACGCCGGATTCGATATAGTAAGCCTTACCGGCGTATCTTTGATGGACTTCAACGACAATTATCTTATACTTATGACTCTCTCGCTTTTGATAAGCGTAGGCGGTCTGGGATTTATCGTTCTTATAGATATATCCGAACATAAGCGTTTTTCAAAATGGTCGTTGCATACGAAAATTGTCATAGTGATGACTTTGATACTTATATTCGGCGGCGCGTTCATGTTCTGGATTGCGGAAAAAAACAATCCCGATACGATAGGTAATATGTCATTGTTGGGACAGTGGGTAAACTGCTATTTCCACTCAATCTCCTGCCGCACCGCCGGATTTGCAAGTTTCGACATGGCGAAGATGTCCGACCTTTCCGCGGCTGTTTCGATGATACTAATGTTTATAGGTGTAGCGCCCGGCTCGACCGGCGGCGGTATAAAAGTAACTACTCTTTACATTCTTTTCGCTCACGTCGTTGCTACGCTTCAACAAAAGAAAGAGTACGTCGTCGATAAAAAAGCGATAGGCTCGAATACGCTTGCAAAAGCGATAAGCACTCTTTTGCTTGCGGTAGGCGTACTTTCCATAAGCACGATAATTATACTGATTGCGGAAAATAACCGCGAACAAACCACGCTGACGACTTTGATTTTCGAACAGATAAGCGCGTACGCGACCTGCGGACTTACGATGGGTATTACCCCGTCGCTGTCGATAGTAAGCAAACTCGTAATAATCGTAGATATGTATCTCGGACGTATAGGAGCGTTTACCTTCTTTATGTCCTTTGCAAAATCTCGCAAACAAATCTCGAAGATCAAATATCCCGAGGCAAGTATAAACGTATAAACTATCCGATACAAGGAGAAATAAAATGAAAAAATTCAAGCACTACAAAAGACAGCAATTCGCGGTTTTCGGACTGGGCAGATTCGGTATGGAAATTACCAAAGCGCTGTACAATTACGGCTACGAAGTTCTTGCCGTTGATATAGACGAAGAAAAAGTAAACGAAGCGTCGAATTTCAGCACTCACTCGATAGTAGCCGACGTATCGGAAGACAGCACGCTTAAATCTTTGGCTATCGAAAGTTTCGACACAGTAATTATCGCGATCGCCAACAATATGCAGGCGTCGATAATAACCGCCCTGACTTGCAAAGAAATGGGCGTCGCAAATATAATCGCGAAAGCGCATAACGAAAAGCACGGCAAAGTGCTTTCCAAAATCGGCGTAAACAACGTAATTTACCCCGAAGCGGCAATGGCTGTAAAGGTGGCGACAAAACTTGTAAATCCGAATATTCAGAATCACATGGAAATAGTATCGGGATATTCGATAGCAGAAATAAACATATCCGATAAATGGGTAAACAAAAATCTAGGCGAACTTGCTCTTAGAAATCAATACGCCGTAAACGTCCTGATAATCATACGCGCAAACGACGAAGTAATAACCACCCCTTCGGGCGACACGGTACTCAACGCGGATGATATTTTGGTAGTCGGCGGCAGCAACGAAGATATAGAAAGTCTGAGTTTTGCGGTAAGAACTCAAAAATGACGTCAGTCATTACGTTTGCTGAACTCGCAACCGCAGTAATTTTGACGGTATAAACCGTATTCTTCACTAAGTTGGACGGATCTTGCGTATCCGCCCTTTTTTTTGAAATCGTTGGGAAGATGATTCACTCTTTTGTCTTTCGCAAGCGCTTCCCCTATCGAATTGAGTTTCTTACAGTTTTTATACGGACTTATCGACAGCGTCGAACAGTAATAATCAAAGCCGTTCTCTTCCGCGTATTCGCATGCTTTCGCAAGTCTTAACGCATAGCATACAGAGCACCGCTCCCCGCCTTCTAAGCAATTTTCCAGCCCCTTTACACTTGACAAAAACTCGTCTTTACAATACGGCGGA
>JAIEEW010000160.1 GCA_029067255.1 Clostridia bacterium
CTGTTTGCCCGTATTCGAATCAAGCGCGCCGGTAGGCTCGTCCGCCATAATGATTTCCGGCTCTTTTATAAGCGCTCTGGCGATCGCCACTCTTTGTTTCTGCCCGCCCGACAACTCGTTTGGCTTTCTGTTTGCGTAACCGACGAGATCGACTTCTTCAAGAATTGCGTTAAGAGACTTGTCGTCTACTTTCTTGCCTTGCAATTTCATCGCGAGCGCGATATTCTGACCTACTGTAAATTCGTTGAGAATATTGTACTCCTGAAATATAAATCCTATGAAAGTATTTCGATACGAATCAAAGTCCGCTTGCGAAAAATCTTTGGACGATTTACCTTTAATGGAAAACTCGCCGCTGTCTGCCGTATCCAGTCCGCCTATCACGTTCAGAAGCGTAGACTTACCGCTTCCCGATTTACCCAGAATAAATACAAGTCCGGTATCGGCAAACGACAGCGAAACGCCGTCCAACGCTTTGACTGGTACGCCCTTTTTGGGCTTGTACGTCTTAAAGACGTTTTTGATTTCTAACATCGTTTTCTCCTTGATATTATATAATACAATCCGTTATATTAAAATTATAACCTTTCATATTTGCAAAGTCAAGAAATTAAACGACGATTATATCCAAAACGACGTCGGACTATCCCGCCAATCTGAAAACGACGACGCTGGAATCGTCCTTCAAACCCATCGCTTTCGCTTGATTTATTATTTCGTCGCAGACCTGCTGCGGGTTGAGCGTGGACAGGCAGTTGAGAATATGCTTTATTCCGCCGAGCGTAAGCGTTTCCATTATTCCGTCGCTGAACATTACAACCATTTCACCCACCGCGATAAGTTGTCGCTGAACTTGCGGAGTGGCTTCTTCGACAATGCCCAACGGCAAAGCGTTGCTGTCTATTATCTGTATGCTGTCAAGTCTTTTTATCACGCTCTGAACTCCGCCCTGTTTTATAAAATCCACTATTCCTAATTCAAGGTCTACCACGCACATATCCAAAGCGTTGAAATTGTCTTTGGATACGACTGCAAGCAATCTATTGACGAGCATAAGCGAATTGACGTTGTCAAATCCCGCGCGGTAATACGAACTCACCATATCCAAAGCCAGTTGACTGCCTTCGCGCGCCGACACACCCGTACCCATACCGTCGCAAAGCGCAATCAACACTTTGTCGTGTTTGAGTTTAGTTACCGTATACGTATCTCCGCACGCTTTGGAATCGGGTTTTGTACACGCGGCGGTAGCGTAAGTTATTCTGTATTTCGGAGAATTGATAAACGTGATACAGTATCTGCCGTCGGGCAGTTTTCTTTCTTCTTTTTTTTCGAGCGGCGCGCTGACGAGTTTTGACAAAACTCCGATAAGCGCTTTTTTATTTCGGTCTTTCTCCCGCACTATCAAAGAAACCGTATGTCTTCCGTTCCTTATCAATGTCATAACGTCAGAGCATACTATGTTGTTGTAACCCAGTTCTTCGACGATTCTCGCGTCAAGTTTGTCGTCGATATTCACCGCGCTTTTTACTTCTTCTCCAAGATCGGACAGAATATCGCTTACTCCGAGAAGTTGTCCGGAAATGAGTTTCTGATCCACTTCCATCTCCTTACCCGAATTGTATTTTATATCGTACGCCAACGTTGTGCGGTTGCACGTTGAGAGTAACGTGGGCAACTGTATGCACTTTGACGAGAGAAAAGTCGGAAGGTCTTCAAGCGTCGCCTTACCGGACGTAAGAACGGTTCGCACCACCCCTTCAAGCAAAGACGAAAGATCGTTGCTGAGAATATTTTGACAGTAATCTCTGTTTATACAGTTACCGCAAACGTTGAGCATTATATCTTTGGCTATCCCCGGTACCGCTTCGACCGGCGGGACGTAACGCATTACGTTTTTTGAATATATCTCCGACATCTCATAAAAAACTCCCGACACTATCGAAAGACGGGAAGCGATATCTCTTCTCGATCGGTTGACCAATTCTTTCGCGCTTTCTCTGCCTTCGCTGGATTTGAACATAGGAAGTTTTTTTATAAAATTATCCGTCATGCTTGTCGTGATCAGTATGCCTACTGTAAAAGCAATCAAATGCAGATAATATACTCCGGAGAAAATACGGAAATAAAGTCCGCAGATAATATGCGTAAGAACGGCGCATAGTCCCGCTATCCATTTATTTGCGTTGAAAAGATAGGAAGTAAGGAATATCAAAATTATTCCCCCCGACATCGCCAAAGAAATATCGGTCAATCCGCCGCCTACGGCGACGGCGCTTATTATCACAAGGCCTTGTGGCAATGAAAAATTACGATACAAATATGGCATCGCCAGACCGAGTACAAGATAAAAAATTCTGAATCCGTAAATATTAAAAGAATAAAGTCCGTTGGCAAGTATAGCCAACAATACGAAACCGCCAACTATTTCGTCGCCGCTCAGTCTTCGCCCCACGCCCCTGACGCCCAACGCGTAACATATCGCGCAAAATAGCAGACTTACCACGACAAGACTGACAAGATACACTCCGTACTCTATTTTGAATCCGCGAGTGATATCTACTACCGCGAGCGGTATAACGCATATAAAAGCATACCCCACCGCCGCCGACAGCCTAAGCGGCTTTGCAAACAGATAGTGCAAATACTTCGCCGCCAACATAATAATGACCGGCGCGGTAGCGTAAACTATGCCGTACAAAGTGTGATCGCAAATAAGACTTATTGAAAGATAACAGCATGAAATCACCGCAATATTAAATCGACAGTAAATCAACGCGACGAACAGCGAGAGAGCGTACCCTTTATAATCGCCCACAATCTGCGCCTGCTGACACAAAAACATAAGCAAGGCTGTCAAAACGTAATTCTTAGCATATCTTAGCGCGCTGTCTATCTTCATAATGATTATATATTAAACCATAAGCGCGTACTAAAAATTCGCAATTCAGTCGAATTATCGCGATTATTGCCATACCCTGATAATTATTCGCCGCTTTCTTCCACAAATTTGATTTTCCTATCCGTCAAACGCCCCTTCGCCAAAGAAAGGGTAAAACGCCGACATTCTTCCAAACTTAACGCTGTCGATCCTTCCGTAAGGATTGATACATACGCTGGCGTCGCAAAATTGCGCAAGAACGTGTTTTCCCGATACGTTTGCAAGAGTTTTTGCGCTGGCAATCCTTTCGCGGTTGAGCGGTATCGAATTAACGCTGAAAATATATCTGCATCCGGAAAAACAACCCTGCCAAAGTTGCGGATAACATATATCGCTGTCGACAAAGATACAGACCTTGCCCCTGTCCGTAAGATAACTGCGGACTACGCCGCCGCGTTCATATCCTTTAAGCGGAAATATCTCGTCGCTTACGCCCAGCACTTTTCCCCGTTCTATAAGCATCGCGCTGTTGAAAAGTCTGTCGCCTATTTTCGCTCGCATACTTACTATAAGCGTGATGCGCTTATCTTTGCTGAAAATCATCATATCCCTGAAAATATGGCTGACTCCGTCAAACTCCGCCGGCATATCGACAACGCCTGTAATTTCGCGAGAAAGTATGACCGTATCGTTGGGAGAAATCAACGCTCCGTAATTTTCAATAATTTCGTCAAAATCGGTATCGGAAAAACAAAAAATCATATTGTATACTATGATGATAGAATTAAAATAGTTACGGCGGGAAGATTTTCCCGCCGTACAACTTTTATTATTTTCTTTTTAGAATCAAATTTGACAAACCTATCTCGAAATCCGCACCTTTGATTTGCGAACCGTTTTTCTCGCGACGTTTGAAAGCGTAATTATTTACGAAATAGAAAGATACAAAAATACCTATCGCCGCAATTATAAGAACGCTAGCCGTTATCGCCTGTTTTGCCACTGTAACCTTTTCCGCGCCGATCAGATACTCTACTATCCTGCCTGTGATTATCTTTATGATTATCATATTGTCGTATCCGGCAAAATCTTTATAGATGATTCTCTGCGAAACCAGTATTGAAAATACTATCATCGCAACCACTCCGACAAGCGGTACCCAAATATCTTTGAGCGAATATTTATCCGTATTGAAGAGCAATAGACATCCCGCAAACCAAAGCACTTCGTGCTGGATTATTGCAAGTGGAATATAATATACCGCCGACGCTTCCGTAATAATAGAATCGGGCGAAAAACAAGCGGCGACTATATATCCGAATCCCGCCAAAACGCTGCATATACCAGCAAACGCTCTCATCTTTTTTATACCGAAACACACCGTAACGCCTAGTACAAAATATGTAATATGAGAAAACTCCACAGGATACAGACCTTTATGCGCAATTCTGTAATAGGCAAACTCAACCGTCTTATATACCAACAGTATCGTAGATATTACAAACAGCGTTATCATGCACGCTTTTCTATTGTTGCGCATAAGCCATACGATATAAGTTTCGATTGCGAAAATACCAACTATAAGCAACGCAAGCCACCAATATTTCATACTTCCCCCTTAGTTTCGGAACGATTGCAATATAACATATTTTTTACCAAATGTCCACAGCGTATAACCCAAATGAAAAATCTTTTACAAAATATTAACATCAAAGTTTACGAGCGCTACAGTCAATTAGTTTTCCCTATCAATTTTTCTTGTATTTTATCGCATTTTCGACCCAAAAGAATAAACCCGTTTGGAAATCTTCTCCCGCTATTTCCACGCCGCGTTTTTTCCTGCGCTCGAAATACTTCCCGTTGACAAGATAAAAAGCGACTAAGAGTCCCGCCGAAGCAAGCCCTATACCAAACGCTGTGATTACTTTGAGAGCAACGGTTATCTTCTCCGCAGCCATAACGTGGCGCAGTATCGTCCCCGTTACGATCTCATATATAATCATCTTATCCCTTTCGTCATAATCGGGATAAATAAGACGCTCGTGTACCGCTATGGAAAAAAGCACCATAACTACTATTCCCACGATGGGTACCCAGACGTTTTTTATTGAATATTTATCTATGTTGAACATAAGAATACAGCCTGAGAAAAACAACAGTTCATGCTGAACTACGCCCATTACAATATAATACGTATTGCTGCCGTTGGCGACAAAAGTATCGGGCGAGAAAGTCGCCGTGATTATATAACCTACTCCAGCCAAAAGCGAGCAAATTCCCGCAAACGGACGCATACTTTTTACTCCGCTGACAACTGTAACGCCCAAAATAAAGTAAGATATATGCGAAAACTCTACAGGATATTTAGGAATCCCTGCAACTCTGTAATATATAAATTCGGAAATTTTATAAAGCAACAAAACGGAAGAAATAGAAAAAAGCGTTATCATACTCGCTTTTCTATTATTGCGCATGAGCGCCGTTAAAAATACCGCGGCAACGCAAAGCGCCATAATTATTAAAGACAGCCACCAGTATTTCAAATTCCCCCCTGTTCGCGCGTATTCAACGCGCTATTTTTAATTATTCTGTTTGCGGATAGGAAGTTCCTTCTCCGTCAGACGGCGAAGCGCCGCTTTTCTTTCTATTTATTAAATATATTATGAGCGGTTTTATTCCCAGTTCGTAATCGGCGTCTTTAAGCGGTTTGCCATTCTTTTCGCGCTTGTCGAATATCCTGTTGTTGACAAGATAATACGCCGCGAAGCAACCTACCAAAACAGCCAACAGTACTACGATCGTAATTATTCTCAACCATAGCGGGATAACAAAACCGGTAGGGAAAACGTACTTCAAAATGTTGCCCGTGAGTATATGTATAATTACCATATCGTCCCACTTTGTGAAGTCCTTGTATATAATACGCTTGTGCACCAAGACCGAAAATACGAAAATGGACGCCACTCCCAAAATAGATATCCATATATCTTTAATATTGTATCTGTCAACAGCAAAAAGCATCAAAAATCCTGCGAACATCAGTACCAAATGTTGCGTTATACTGACTATCATGAAATAAACCGAATACGCGTCATTGTATACGGAATTTGGAGACGCGGTAGTCGCCAACACAAACGCTACGCCCGACACGAACGAACATAAACCTGCGAAAGGACGCATTTTCTTTACTCCGCTCACCATAGTCGCGGCTAGTACGAAATAGGAGATATGAGAAAATTCTACGGGATACAGCGCTTTGTGGGCGGCGCGGTAGCAAGCGAACTCTACTGTCTTGAACACTAGCAAGAACAGCGATATTCCAAACAATACCTGCATACTCAATTTACGGTTGTTTCGCAAAAGCAAAGCGGCAATTATCAAACCGATCGCTGCTATCCAAACAACTAACGCCAACCACCAAAAGTCCATCGTATCTCTCCAATTATATAATCAGATATTTCT
>JAIEEW010000161.1 GCA_029067255.1 Clostridia bacterium
AAATACGGTAAAGGAAGGGATAAGATAATTACTTTGGTCAACTCTTTCCACGGCAGAACGGTTACCACTCTTGCCGCTACCGGTCAAGACGTGTTCCATAATTATTTCTTTCCTTTTACCGACGGTTTCGAATACGCGACGGCAAACGACTTTGCTAGCGTAGAAAAACTTGCCGACAACGGCGTTTGCGCTATTATGATGGAACTTGTTCAAGGGGAAGGCGGAGTTATCGCTCTCGATAAAGATTTCGTCGTAAAAGTTGCAAATCTTTGCAGCGAAAAGGACATTATACTCATAGTAGACGAAGTTCAGACGGGAGTAGGCAGAACGGGTAAATTCCTTGCAAGCGAGCATTTCGGTATCAAACCGGATATTACTACCTTAGCGAAAGGGCTTGGCGGCGGACTTCCGATCGGCGCTGTGCTGGCGGGCGAAAAATGCGCCGATACTTTGGGATATTCTATGCACGGCACGACGTTTGGCGGCAATCCTATAGTATGCGCCGGCGCGAATTACGTTCTTGCAAGAATTGACGACGATTTTTTGTTTTCGGTAGAGCAGAAAGGGGAATACTTGAAAGAAAAGTTGGAAGAAATTGACGAAATCGAAAGCGTTTCAGGTTTGGGGCTTATGATGGGGTTGAAACTCAAAACAAAGAAGTCTTCCGACGTAGTAAAAGAAGGAATAAAGAAAGGTGTGATAATGCTTACGGCAAAAGAAAAAGTTCGTCTTCTTCCGCCGCTTGTTATCACTTACGACGAAATAGACAAAGCGGTAGCGATAATAAAATCGGTACTTGAAAACTAAAACGCATATTCGCGGTTGAAAAACAAACGACCGCGGAAAAGGGGCAGTATGAAACATTTATTAAAATTGATGGATCTGAGCGAAAACGAAATACTTGATATACTCAATCTTGCAGATCAACTTAAATACGAAAAAAAGCACAACATTGAGCATCACTATCTTAAAGGTAAAAGTCTGGGAATGATCTTCCAGAAATCTTCCACCCGCACGAGAGTATCTTTCGAAACGGGTATGTATCAACTTGGCGGACAGGCTTTGTTTCTCAGTCCGAGAGATTTGCAGATAGGAAGGGGAGAGCCTATCGAAGATACGGCGAGAGTGCTTTCGAGATATTTGGACGGCATTATGATAAGGACGTTCGCTCAACAGGAAGTGGAAGATCTTGCAAAATACGGTTCGATACCTATCATAAACGGTCTTACCGATTTTGCTCATCCCTGTCAGGTGCTTGCCGATCTTATGACGATAAGAGAGTATAAAGGGGAATTTGACAATCTCAAACTTACTTTCGTAGGCGATGGCAACAATATGGCGAATTCATTGATAGTAGGCTGTCTTAAAGTGGGTATGCGCGTGGCAATCGCTTGTCCCGACGACCACAGACCCGACGAGTCGGTTTTGGAATTCGCAAAGGCTTACGGAGATAAATTTTTCATGACGAGCGACGTGTTGAAGGCGTGCGAAAATTCCGACGCGCTTTATACCGACGTATGGGCGTCAATGGGACAGGAAGGCGAAGCGGAAGAAAGGAAAAAAGTGTTCGCCGATTATCAGATAAACGACGCGGCGCTTGAAGTCGCCAACAAAGACGCGTTGGTGCTTCACTGTCTTCCCGCGCACAGGGGCGAAGAAATTACCGCCAAAGTCATGGACGCGCATCCTGAAATTTTTGACGAAGCGGAAAACCGTTTGCACGCGCAAAAAGCCGTTATGGTCAAACTCATGGCGGATAAATAAATGATATTGTTGAAAGACAACGCGTATAAAAATTACTCTCTTTGCAGAATGCAAGGGAGTGATTTTTCGTATGTCAAAAGTTTTCTGGACTTACACAAAAGTAGATTGGAAAAAACGGAGTTTTTTTATCCCTACAAGGACGAAGAACTCTTGGCTGTTTTGGAATACGGAATATTTTGGGGATTGTTTGACAAAGATAAACTTATCGCTACGTTCGCAATAGATACCGACGAAACTTACGCGCTTCAACTTGCAGAGATAATCAACTCCTGCCGCGGAAAAAACGTTGTAAAAAAAGCATACGAGAGTTCCGGACTCATGGTCGATGGAGATTATCGCGGACAGGGTATCGCTTAATTTATGATGAAAACGGCAGTCGAAGAAGCGCAATCTCGACGTATAGATATCTGCGGCGTAGTTCATACGCTCAA
>JAIEEW010000162.1 GCA_029067255.1 Clostridia bacterium
ATCTCGCCGTATTCCAAAGTGTCGCCAGCGAAAAGAAACGCGTTCTTTTCCAGACCTATATTGACAAACGCCGCCTGCATACCGTTAAGTACGTTCTGCACTTTTCCCTTGTAAATATTGCCCACAAGTCTTGTGAGATTTTTTCTTTCTACCCAAAACTCCACCAACTCGCCGTTTTCAACTATGCACACCTGCGTGTCGCTGGGATTGACGTTGATCAATATATCTTTCATTTGAGAAATTCCTCCGCGTCTATCAGTTCTCCGTCGACTTTAACGAGTTGAGCGGTTCGGACAATATCGTTTATTTTTATATCGCAAGAAAACTTTTTGTTGATATCTTCTATAAAAGCGTCGGCGCGCAAATTATCGTTGCCGCTTGCAAGTCGCATATACAGTTTATTGCCATCGACTTTAAGATCGAAAATAAGAGCCGCCACGTCTTTTTCCACAACTCCGCCTTTTTTACGCGCAGTAATCACATAACTGTCCAAATCTTTTATTTTCTCAATTTCTTTTGGCAAAACTTCGGCGCATGTCGCGATATAATCGCTCGCTACGACAATTCCCGCTAAGTTGGGATTTTTATCCTTATAAAAACAAGCCGTCGCTCTCATGCCCTGCGGCATTGCCGCGTTGTATCTGCGCATTACGTCGTCTTTGTCAGAATCTAAACAGTCTATCGCGAAATACTCGGCGCAAGACTGTACTCCGAGCGGAACGGGCGTAGTGGTATACGTAAGCATGTGCGGAACAAATCCTTGCGAATACTTGACGTCGATCTTCGCCCTTTTGAGTCCCCTTTGCAATACGCGCAATATATCTTTGTGAGAAACGTAACTCACGTCGTCTACTTTAAGATGTTTGAGAATTATCATAGTCCGCACCTCTGCAATCTGTTGGCGCCGCAACCGTTGCACTTGCCGATACAGTTGGGAGTACTGATACCTTCGTACGCTTTCTTTCTCTCGGCAAGCAAGTACTTTTTGCTTACGCCGTTATCGATAACGTCCCACGGAAGTTCATCGTCTTCGGCGAAACCTTCAAGAAATTTTTGATAATCTATACTGCTTTCTTCAAACGCCTTTATCCATTTATCGTAATCAAAATTTTCGCTCCAACTGTCGAATACGCAACCCAGTTCGTACGCTTTGACTATCGCTTTGGCAAGCGACCTGTCCCCCCTTGCAAATACCGCTTCTATCACGGACGACTGCGCGCCGTGCCAACTGTACTTGACGTTTTTGATACGCAATTTTTCTCTCATAAATTCTTGTTTTGCGCGCATTTCTTCAATGGAGATCTGTCTTTCCCACTGAAAAGGCGTAAGCGGTTTTGGAATAAAAATCGAAGTGGATACGGTAATATTAAGCAACTTTGACGTACCGTATTGAGAATGTAGATACTTGACCAACTTTACAATATTGACTATGCCTTGCAAGTCTTCTTCCGTCTCCGTAGGCAATCCCATTATGAAATAAAGTTTTACGTTTTTTACTCCGTATTTCAACGCGGATATCAAAGAAGACTTGATGTTTTCGTCGCTGATATTTTTATTGATAACGTCCCTTAGTCTTTGCGTTCCCGCTTCAGGAGCGAAAGTCAAAGACGCGCCTTGCATTTCTTCGTATATTTCCGCTTCAAAACTGTCTAGTCTAAGCGACGGCAAAGCGAGTTTTACCTTTCGCGCGTCCGCTTCAACTTTGATTCTGTCGACCAACTCTTTGAGTTCGGGATAATCGCTCGTACTTAAACTTAGCAATCCCATTTCGTCGTAACCGGTGCTATCCATAAGTTCGCAAGCCTGTCTTACCAAAGTGTCAACGCTTCCCTTTCTTATAGGTCTATAATAGAATCCCGCTTGACAAAATCTGCAACCGTTGGCGCAACCCCTAAAAAGTTCTATCGACGAACGGTCGTGAACTATATCGCAGTTGGGAACGAGTATCTTCGTCGGATAGTACGCTTTGTCGAGATCTTCGACGACTGCCCTTTTAGTGGGATTGTTGAGCGAAGGAACGAAAACGCCGTCCAACTCGCAAGCCTTTTTCAAAAACTCGCTTTTCGTCAAATTATTCTTTCTGCACTCTCTATGCAACTTTACAAGTTCGTCTAGATTTTTTTCGCCTTCTCCTATAAGTACCGCGTCGAAAAAGTCCGCAAACGGCATAGGATTAACCACGCACGGACCGCCCGCTACTATCGGCGGAATATCTTCGCCCCTATCTTTTGCGAAATAAGGAACGCCGATTAGATCGAGCATATAAACAATATTCGTAAACTGAAGTTCAAACTGAACGGAAAATCCGATAAGATCAAACTCTTTTATATCTTTTTTAGTTTCCAGAGAAAATAGCGGAAGTCCGTTTTCTTTAAGAAGAGCCGCCATATCGAGATCGGGCGCGTACGCTCTCTCGCATACCACGCCTTCGGTATCGTTGAGCATATGATACAGTATCCTAGTACCCACGTTGCTCATACCGACTTCGTACTTGTCGCTGAAACAAAGACATACCCTTTCTTCGCAAAACTTTTCCATATCGGGCAGATTGTATTCTCCGCCTACGTATCTCGCCGGTTTTTGGACTTTCAATAAAATATCTTTCAACTTATCCAACGCTCTTTCCCCGCTCACATTGTTAGAGCCGCGGCGCCTAAAAATCCCGCGCTGTTGCCTAGACTTGCGCCGACTACGTCAACGTAAGGATAGAAACCGTTGTTGTCAATATATTCGTTTAACATTTTCTTTATGGGAAGAATAAGCGTCGCGCCTTCGTTGGCGATACCGCCGCCCAAAACGAAAGCCTGCGGATGCAAGATATTCGTAAGACCTATAATGCCGTAAGTAACGTATCCTATATATTTATCCACTACGTTTTTCGCCGTTGCGTCGCCTTCTCTCGCCGCAATAAACGCGGACTTTCCGCTTACTCCGTCTTTACAAATTTGAGCAAGCAGACTGTTGGGATTTTCGCTTGCAGCCCGTTTTGTCTGCGCCACCAAAGCCGACGCGGAAATATAACTTTCCCAACAACCTTTGTTGCCGCACGAACATTCGCTTTGGTCGTCTATGCATATACCCATATGCCCCGCTTCCGCTCCCGCGCAACCCAGTCCTTCAAAAAGTTTTCCGTCGATAATAATGCCCGAACCTATACCCGTGCCAAGCGTTATGAAAACGATATTTTTGAAATTGCGACCGCTTCCGAATCTCTGCTCGCCAAGCGCGGCGCAGTTGGCGTCGTTGCAGACTTTGCAAGTTATTCCGGTAAGGTTTTTGACGTCGTTTGCAAGATCGACGCCTTTCCAGTTGAGATTAGCGCACGACATAACAAGTCCGGCGCGAGAATTGACTATACCGGGAACGCCTATGCCTATGCCGCTCAACTCTTCAAAATCCAGTCCCGCTTGATCGCAAAGCGATCTTATGTTGCCGATCAATTCGAGTAGTATCGCATCGTAACCTCTCTCCATCTGCGTCTTGTATTCCATAGACGACGCGATATTGCCGAAGTCGTCTACTATCCCCATCTTAACGTTTTTCCCGCCTATATCCACACCAGCGTAATACATTGCCGCTACCTCTTAATATAAGTAATATAATTCAGTATAACAAAAATACCCTGCAAAAGCAAGGCATTTTTCGGCTAATGATTTATCAAAAGCAATACGACCGTCTGAAATAATTAGCGCGCTAAATAAATCAAGCGACGGAATCGCAATTGTTGAGCGCTTGCAAAACCGTTACGCTTAGTTCGTTGCGAAGACATAACTCGCCAAACTTTTCTTCGCTCACTTCGCAGACTTTTACGCCGTCGCCGTCAACCAGAATAAATCTACTGATGCCGTCTCGCTCGACAAACTTCAAAAGTTGGAAAAGCCGACAGTCTTGAGATATATAAACCGTCTTTTCGCGCACTCCGTGAGAGAAGTCTTTGACGAAAGGACGATTTCTGGCGATATGGTAGTAAGTCTGCGCTCTGCTCGTAAATATTCCGCTCAAAAGCAAAAACAGTCCGAATATCGGAACGGATATATTTTTCGTCCAAAACACCGTTGCTATGCCTGCGACAAACAGCGCGCTTCCCGCGCTAACGGTGCAGATCCTGAGCGCTTTGATTGCTTTGAGTTTGTTTTTTACAAGTCCGGTAACCACTCTGCTTCCGTCCAAAGGATAAAACGGAAGCAGGTTGACCAGACCCAGCGCCAGATTAGCAAGACATATGCCTTTTGTGTAGACGTATATGTCCGGCATTACCCACCAAAGCGCAACGATAAAAGTTGATACCGCCAGATTGAAAAACGGCGCGGCCAACGCGATCAAAATATTGTCGCTGTCGTTGTAATCGTCTCCGCAATCCACTACTCCGCCGTACGGCATAAGAGTTATCACGCCGCTTTTATATCCGCGAAGACTTGCCATTCGGTTGTGCGCGATCTCATGCGCAACTATACTGACCAGATATCCGCACAGCAACTCGAACTGTCCTATCACAAGAAAGTATCCTGCAAGCAGATAAAACAGCGGATGAAGTTTTATTTTCAATCTCTTAGAAGCCTATCTCGATAATCTTCGAAATCATCACGCCGCAACTTATACCCACGCAAATAAGCGCTTGTACAATAAAGATATCAAGAGCGTTGATTTTCTTTTTCTTCGCTGTCGCCTTACGGGTAATGTTTTGATTTGGAAAGTTTACGCTTTCGGTAATTTTGCAATCGTCGTATTTCATATTCCACTCCTACGGTTAAGATAGTATATACTATTTCGCCGCTTTACCAAATATGACACAAAAATAAAATTTATCTGTCAGACTATCTGCGGAGCGTTGATATTCACTGCTTTGGCAAAGATGTTTATTTGATAATTTCCTTCGTCCAACACGTCTATATTTACACTGAGATCTCCCGACAAAGTCATGTAATAACTCAAAAGCGTTTTTATATCGCTTTCCAACGCTTTTGTCAACCCTTCGTAAGCGGTTATTTTATCTTGCAACAAAACTCTTTTAAGACGTTTTGCCATCATCTTGCTCTCGTTCATTTTAATACCTCGCTGACATCAGTCTTCTGAATTTGCCGACTATTCCCCTATGTCCTTTGGTAACGTCGTAAAGTTTGAAAGTATTATCAAGTATATTGCGCGCAATCATGTCTATCGCGTCGCGCGAAGACGAACTGTTCATACCTATCCTACCCAACTGCGAATACACTGTTATCGCGTCGTCTTCCGGAACCATCCCTATAAGCGGACATCTTAAAATATTTGAAATTTCTCCGCCGCTCATCATCTTCCCCGTAACGACAAAATCCCCCCTAACGCGGTTGACTATAAGATTTATCGCGTTGAGTTTGTAACTTCTAAGTATAGATAATACCTTGTCCCCGTCCCTTATCGCAGGTATGTGCGGAGTGGTAACGAGCAACGCTTCGTCGCAACAACTCACCGCTCTGTGAAAACCGCCGTCTATCCCCGCGGGGCAGTCGATAAGAATAAAATCAAACATATTCTCTATTCTGTTTATAAGATCTCTAAAAGACGCCGCCGAAAGCCTATCGCTGCTGTACGCGTGCGCCGACGGCAAAAGATAAAGACTGCTTCCTTCTTCTTGCAAAAGAGCCTGATTTATATGGCATTTGTTGTCAATTACGTCAGCCATATCGTATACGACGCGACTTTCCATACCCATAACGACGTCAAGATTATTCAAACCTATATCGCCGTCTATCATAAGCACGTTTTTACCTTTATTTGCCAGACAAATACCTAAACTCGCAAGTACGCTTGTTTTGCCGACCCCGCCTTTACCAGACGTAACCACGATTTTTCTCGACATACTTCTCTCCTTCACAAATACCGTAAAAGTTTACTTTATTATATAAGTTTACAATGTCTGCAAAAAGAGAAATAACACAAATTGTATTCTGTTCCCTAAATTTGTCGAAATGCAACAAAAACGTTTTACCAAACGTAAAATCTTCGCCTTGCTAAGATTTTAGTCGGACTTCTATGCGGATTGTATATTTTATTAGATATTTCGACTTCGCTTTTCCCGACCAAACGCGAAATCTACGCTACTCTTCGATTTCGGTCGGACTTAATATACTGATTGTTATTAGACTAGATATTTCGACTCCGCTTACGCTCCGCTCAATATGACGGGTAAGAATTCGTTTCTCTGTACTCTTTAAGATAATTATAGAAAAGGCATTACTTTATTTATCTTATCAATTCAAACTAATTCTCGTATAATTACAAATGACGGGTAGAATTACAACATTTGTATACTCTCCCGTCATTCTGAGCGCAGTCGAAGAATCTAGTTTTTCCCCGACCAAACGTAAAATCTACGCTTCACTACGATTTTAGTCGGACTTAAATATTGATTGTATTAATAATAAATTTAAAACTTGGTTTAGGGGGCGGG
>JAIEEW010000163.1 GCA_029067255.1 Clostridia bacterium
ACTTTATCGAACGATTATTTCAACGATTTTTATTGCTTTGAGGACAACGTATTGCCGCCCAGAGCGTATTTTATACCTTTCGACAGCGAAGCGTCTTGTAAGAATACAGATTATCTTACGGAGAGATATTCGTCTTCTTTGATCAAGATTCTCAACGGCGACTGGGATTTCGTCTTCTATAAAAAGATCAGCGATATGCCTTTGGAGATAAATACCGACGAAATGCAATTCGATACCGTAAAGGTGCCAGGATGTTGGCAATATCAGGGATATGAATTCCCCTTTTACATAAACACGCGATATATGTTCGACATCAAAAATATGCCGCTAGTTCCTGCAGACAGGGGATATTACGGCAAGAATTATAATACGCAAAACGGCGAAAGCGGCGCGGAAGTGTTCAACAGCGTGGGATTATACCGCAAAAAGTTTAAGGTAAAAAAGACGGGCAAGAATATACTTACGTTTTTGGGCGCAAGTTCCTGCGTTCAGTTGTACGTCAACGGATTTTACGTCGGTTACTGCGAAGGCAGCCACAATACCCACGAATTCGACATAACTAAATACTTGCTTGACGGGGAGTCTGAAAACGAAATAGTAGCGCTTGTATACAAGTGGTGTAACGGAACGTATCTCGAATGTCAGGATATGTTTAGAAGCAACGGCATATTCAGAGACGTCTACGTTACGTCTTACGGAGATAATTATATTTGGGATTATAAATTTACGACCGCTAGAGTAGACAAGGACAAATACCGTATTGCCGTCGACGTATCGACTGTAAAAAATATAGATACTCAGACCGTAACTATTCTTTGCTACGGCGATGAAGAGATAGACCGTAAAATCGGAAGTCAAGCGGAATTCGAATTGACGGATCCAAAACTTTGGAGCGCTGAAACGCCCGATCTTTATACGGTGTATATCCAACTTGTTACAGACGGCAAAGTTACGCAGTGCGTAAGACAGGAAATAGGAATCAAGACTATAAACATAGTCGGCAACGTATTCTATTTCAACGACAAGGCTATCAAACTAAAAGGCGTAAACCATCACGATACGCATGAGAAAAACGGTTACGTTATGACTGCGGAAGAACTTAAAGCGGACGTAGTTCTTATGAAAGAACTCAACGTCAACGCCGTTCGTACGTCGCATTATCCCCCCGATCCTATAATGCTCAAAATAGCGAATTACGAAGGCATTTATATGATTGACGAAGCGGATATCGAAACGCACGGCTGTTACGGCGTAAACAAGAGTATTCCGCGTCCCAACCGTATATCAAACAATTTGAAGTGGCAACATCATTTCTGGGACAGAGTGTTCAGAATGTATATGCGCGATCGCAACAACGTTAGCGTAACAATGTGGTCGTTGGGCAACGAGTCGGGCGGTTGGAAGAATCAAGACGTTTGTTACGATAAACTCAAACGTTTGGACAGCGATATTCCTATTCACTACGAAGCGGTATGCCGTACGCCGAGATTCAACTACGACGTCGTATCTCAAATGTACGCGTCGACGGAGTTTTACGAAAAGTACGTTGCCGGCAAAGCGGCTAAGAGATATTACAGAGCGCCGTATTTCCAGTGCGAATCCGCGCACGCGATGGGCGTAGGTCCGGGTTCTTTGGATAAGTATTGGGAACTTATGAACGCTTCGCCGTCCGCGTTAGGCGGTTGCATCTGGGAATGGGCGGACCATGCCGTAAAGACGGACAAGGGATATTTGTACGGCGGAGACCACGGCGAGTACGCTCACGACTCTAATTTCTGCGTAGACGGTTTGGTTTATCCGGATAGAAAGCCTTCGCCCAGCGCTTTGTGCATGCAAGCGGTTTACCGTCCGGTAAAAGCGTTTTATATCTCAAACAACAAGTATCTGTTCCACAATTTCAACAGATTTTTGTCCACGGAGTATTTGGAAGTAAAATGGCAGTTCCTTTACAACGGAGAAATTTCGGGAGAAGGTATTGTAAATCTTGACATACCGCCTATGTGCGACGGGGAAGCGATGATAAAGCATCCGCCAATAGATACGGCGAGAGAGTGCTGCATAAACTTTATATACGTTGATAAGAGAACGGGCAAATTCGTAGCGCGCGAACAAATAATGCTCAGTAAGTTTATCAAAAAGCCGCCGCGTCCAGAAGGTAAGGAAATCGTCAGCGTAGAAGAGAATAACCATCTTAAAATCTTTACCCAACGCGCTAAAATCATATTCGATCTCAGAACGGGTAAAATGTCAAGTTACAAGATAGGCGAGAAGGAGTTTATCTGTACGGATAAGCAGGCTGAAATTTTTGCTCCAAAGATTTACAGAGCGCCTATAGACAATTATATGTACAAGGCGGCGAAGTGGAGAAGACAGGGGTTGGATAAACTTACCCCGGCGTTACTGTCTTTCGATTACGAGAAAAACAATAACTGTCTTTCTATTAAAACGGTCGAAAGTCTTTCGGCAAACGGAAAGGATATGTTCAAAGTAATACTCGATTACAACGTGTTTGACAACGGAGAGATTGACGTTACCGCGACTTTGCAAAAGAATAAAGAGTATGACATTCCTAAGTTCGGACTTAATATCGAATTGCCTAAACAATTTGAAAATATCACGTATTACGGCATGGGCGAAAAGGAAAGTTACAGCGATATGCGCGAGCATGCGATAATGGGCATCTATTCCATGAAAATAGAAGATATGTACGAGCATTATATCAAACCGCAGGACAACGGAAATAGAACGGACGTGAGATGGGTCAAAATTACTGATGAGAACGGCGAAGGATTGAAAATTGCGGGTTACGCAATGTCTTTTGATTTCAATGCAAACCGTTACAGCGACAAGACTTTGGAAGAAACCGCTCATGACTTTGATCTTAAAGAGAGCGATAAGAATATTATCCGCATCGACGGATTCGTAAGAGGTATAGGAAGCAACAGTTGCGGTCCAGATACGCGAGCGGAGTTCAAGCATACGAGCAAAGCGGAAATACGTTACGCATTCCGAGTTAAGCCGTTGAGTTCGGCGGATAATGGGGATTTGCGAAATTAAAATGCGCCTTTTCTGCTAATACGGCATATAAGAATCGCTCTAACGTACAGCAAGTACAGGGAGCGATTTCTTTTAATTCTGCATAGCCTGCCTTCCCGCCGAACTGGGATGGGTTGTAATGCGGATAGCCTGTCGGCATAAGACTAGATTCTTCGACTACGCTCAGAATGACGGGAGAGAGAACATATATTGTTAACTCTATCCGTCATTTTCAATTATACGGAAAGCCTGTCGGCATAAGACTAGATTCTTCGACTACGCTCAGAATGACGGTTTTCAAGGTATTATGTTGTTTACTCTCTCGTTATATTAGAGTACAGAGAAATGATTACTTACCCGTCATATTGAGCGGAGC
>JAIEEW010000164.1 GCA_029067255.1 Clostridia bacterium
GATATAATCATTGACAACTGATAATCTGCAAATATACTAAAAAACTGATTTATTACCGTTAGTCCGTAAGGGCTAGCGGTAAAAGCAGGTTTAGCAAAGGAATTTATGGCAAAGAATTATTATGAAATTTTGGGCGTGCCGAAGACGGCAAGCGATGACGAAATAAAAAAAGCATACCGCAAGAAAGTAGTTGCATATCACCCGGATAAGTTTGCGGGAGCGTCTGAAAAAGAAAAGAAAGACGCCGAAGCGAAATGTAAGGAAATCAACCACGCTTACGAAGTGTTGAGCAACAAGGAAAAACGCGCCAACTACGATCAGTTCGGCAACGAAGACGGACCTCAGGGCTTCGGCGGCGGCGCAGGCGGAGAAAGCGCGGGCTTCGGCGGATTTGAAGATATACTGTCTTCATTCTTCGGCGGAAGTTTCGGCGGAAAGAAAAATCCCAACGCTCCGCGTCAGGGAGAAGATATTCACGTCAAAGTCAATCTCACATTCGAAGAAGCCTATGCGGGCGCGAGCAAGGTTTTGAGACTCAACCGCGAAGAAGTGTGCGCTACCTGCGGCGGAAGCGGCGCGAAAGACGCGCAGGCTGTCAAGACCTGCCCGTACTGTCGCGGAACCGGCGTAGTTCAGAAGACGCAGCAATCTATATTCGGACAGCAAGTAGTACAGGCTGTATGTACTAATTGCGGCGGAAAAGGCAAAATCGTCGAAGAAAAATGTACGTCTTGCCGTGGAAACGGATATTCACGTAAGGAAGCGAACGTCAAAATCAACGTTCCTGCCGGCGTGGATAACGGCGTAACAATGACCGTCCGCAACGAAGGACATTGCGGTAGAAACGGCGGCGCGAGAGGTAATCTTGTAATAGCGGTCGGCGTAACCCCCAGCGCGAAATTCAGACGCGTGGGCAACGACTTGTACTTTGACTTGTCAATAGGCTTCTACGACGCGGCTTGCGGAAGCGAGATTCTTATCGAAACGATGAAAGGCGAAGCGAAATGTAAGATCCCTGAAAGCACGCAATCGGGTACGAAGATAAGACTCAAAGGTTACGGTATGAAAGTCTTGCAAAAGGATCTTTACGGAGATTTGTACGTTATCGTAAAAGTGGAAACGCCTAAGAATTTGAGCAACAAACAAATGAAACTTCTCAAAGAATTTGAAGACAGTCTTTCCGACAGTCAGTACCCGCAAATCAAAAAGACTAAAAAAACGGGGAGATTCGGCAAGTGAAGGGACCTTCCGCTGGTAAATAAAATACTGCGGAAATTCAAAAAGAATTCTGACGGGGAAAACTCTCCGAAAGAAGAAAAAGCCGAAAATAAAGACAATAACAAGAAAGACAAAAAAGATTGAGTACATAAAGAAAAACGCCCGATAATTTCGCGGCGTTTTTCTTTTTGCAAACGGTTTTGGACTAAGCGATGGTGTTGTTGTTCGTATTAAGTCCGTTGAGAAACGCCAACAGCAAACAGAGCATGCCGGCATTGCCGAAAGTTCCGTTGTTGTTATTGCAACCGCAACCGTTGCCGCATGAATTGCAGCCGCAATTATTGCATCCGTCGCAATTGCAGTTGTTGCAACCGCAACCGCAATTATTGCATCGCGAATTGTTGTTATAACTCAGTAAAGCGACTAAAAGCAAAAGACTCGTACAGTTGTTGTTCATATAAACCTCCTTATTGTCAAAAAGCCCTATCGATTTACAATATGTTTGAAAATCCGAAAATGTGAATAATGTATAATGTACGAAAGGAGAAATTCGTATGTTGTGTCTTACCGTAAACGAAGAACAGGAAAAATTTGTGCGCGACTGTCTTCCCCCCAACGGAATTCTCAGAAGCGCGGCGGATTACTTTTTTATATTCGCCGATTCGACAAGATTGAAGATACTTTGCGCGCTTTGTTCGCTGGAACTTTGCGTAGGGGATTTAAGTTATATCCTAAATCTCAATCAGACTACGATTTCGCATCAATTGAAGATTCTGAGAGACAATCAGATAGTAGGCTGTCGACGTTACGGCAAAATAGTTTTTTACAGAATCGTCAACCCAAACGTTGAAAAGACTTTGACGCTGGGCGTGGAAAACGCAGTTTAGTAAATTTTGTAAAGTTGGCGATACGCATATTTGACTTGTGGAAATCACTCGCAAGTGTTATAATATAAAAAACGATTTGCGACGGCGCAAAAATAAAGTACAAGTATATAAACGATGGATAAAATAAAGGAAAAACTAAAAGACTTGCCACTTCAAAGCGGCGTCTATATAATGAAATCTCAAAGTGGGCAGATACTTTACGTCGGAAAGGCAAGGTGTCTTAAAAAGCGCGTGAGTCAGTATTTTTCAAATTCCGCCAATAAAACAGAAAAAACAATCAGACTTGTTTCTCATATTGCCGATTTCGAATATATAATTACGGCAAACGAAATCGAAGCGTTGGTGCTTGAAAATAATCTTATTAAAAAGCACAAGCCGCCTTACAATATAATGCTTAAAGACGACAAGTCTTATCCGTTTGTCAAAATAAATCTCAAACAGGATTTTCCGCGCGTGGAAGTAGTGCGAAAACTCAAAAACGACGGCGCGAAATATTTCGGACCGTATATGCAGGGCATTACGAGTAAAGATATTCTCGAACTTGTCGAAAGCGCGTTTTGTTTGAGATCTTGCAGCCACGATTTTTCCAGACTGCCCAAAAGCCACAGACCTTGTCTTAATTATCACATAAAAAGATGTTTAGCGCTTGCGCTGGAAAGTGTTCGAAAGAAGAATACGCCAAACAGATTGAAGGAGTCGTGTCCTTTCTTTCCGGCAACGATAAAAAAGTACATTCGCTTTTGCAAGACAAAATGCAGACGGCGGCGGATAACGAAGATTTTGAACTTGCGATATTTTATCGTCGAAAACTTGAAGTTCTTGACAAACTCGTAAGAAGACAGGTTACCGCTTTGCCAAAAGATTTTGATTTGGATATTTTTGCGGTTGCGTCCAACGGACTCAATACCGTCGTAAGCGTACTTTTTGTCAGGGGCGGAAAACTCGTGGGCTCGGACAAGCAGACGGTAAACGATTTGGCTTTGAACGATTCGATCACTCTTTCCAACTTTATTCTCGCTTACTACGATAAAGTCAATTATATTGCTGATGAAATCGTCGTGGCAAGCGCGGTCGACGAGAGCGAGTTGCTCGGCGAATATTTATCTCAGAAAAAAGGAACGAAAGTCAATGTCATCCTTCCGCATCAAGGCGTAAGAAGACAACTTGCCGATATGGCGCTTAGCAACGCTACGGATTATTTGGAAAAATCGCTTTCTCTGAAGGAACGCGAAGATAACATGACGCTAGGAGCGATAATGCAGTTGCAAGAATATCTCAAACTTCCAAAACTGCCTATTAGAATGGAATGTTACGACATTTCTCACGTTCAAGGCACAGATAAAGTAGCGTCTATGGTAGTGTTTAGAAACGGCGCTCCCGATAAGGCGCATTACAGAAAATTCAAGATGAAGTACGCGCTAGGCAACGACGACTTCGCCGGTTTGCAAGAAGCGCTTACAAGACGGTTGGACGAACTTTCAAAAAGGGAAGACGAGAGTTTCGGCTCGTTGCCCGATCTGCTTGTAATAGACGGCGGTAAAGGTCAGTTGAGCAGCGTAGTAGAGATATTGCAAAGCAAAGGCTACGATTCAATATCAGTGATAGGTCTTGCGAAGCGTGAAGAAGAAGTATTTTTACCGTTTCAATCTCAACCCGTAATTTTGCCGCGTAACAGTTACGCGCTAAAAGTGTTGCAGAGAATACGAGACGAAGCGCACAGATTTGCGATAACTTTCCATAGGGAACTCAGACAGAAAAGGCAGACTCACAGTAAATTGCTGGCTATTGACGGAGTGGGAGAGAAGAGAGTTAAGTTACTTTTTGATACTTTCAAGAATATAGAGAATATAAAAAACGCTACGGTCGAAGATCTTTTACTGGCTAAAGGTATGGACAGACGCACGGCGGAAAATATCTTCGCTCATTTTCACGGCGACGAATGAAAATCAACGTATATAAGGAAAATAACTTTACTTTTAGACAAAGTTATTATAAGATAAAAATATGAAGTACAAAGCGATATTTTGCGATTTCGACGGGACGATTTATAGAAGCGATCACACGATTTCGCAGGCAACTAAAGAAGCGGTAAAAAAATACGTCGACGCGGGCGGCAAGTTCGTCATCTCGACGGGAAGACTGTTTTCGGCGATTTATCCGAAAACGCAGGAACTCGGACTTGACGCGGACGTTATCGTCTATCAAGGCGCGGGTATCTATGACATTAAGACAAAGAAGCAGATATTCGGTCAGTTTTTTAATAGAGAAGACGCCGTAAACGCGTTGAAATACATAGAAGCGTTGGGTAGTGATAATTACGTTCCGCTCGTATATATCAACGATATTTGCCATGCCCAAAGCGGTAACGAATATGTCGAAGAATTTGTCAAGATATGCAATATATCTTACAAGACGACCGGTATTCCGCTGTCGGAATACGTCGCGAATTGCAAGGACAAGCCTGTAAAGGTTTTGGCGCTGATGCAAAGCGAACTGTGCGACGAATTTATCTCTCAAAGCGCTGAGAAATTTACGGGACTTGCTTTTATGCGATCTCACGCGTGCGTAGTGGAAATAATAACCAAAGGCATAAATAAAGGTTTGGCTATCAGTTGGCTTTGCGATAAGTACGGAATTTCTACCGACGAAGCGATAGCGATGGGCGACAGCGAAAACGATATCGCTATGATAGAAGCGGCCGGTATGGGCGTCGCTATGGGCAACGCTATGCCAAAAGTAAAGCAGGTCGCGGATTTTATTGCCGATACCAACGACAACGACGGAGTAGCCAAAGTAATATATCAATTCTGTTTGGGCGGAGAAGACCATGAATAAATACGACGAACAACTCACAGGCGAAGCCATAGAAGAAACCATTAGACTTGCGGATTTTTGCAAGGAATGCGATTTGCAAATTCTCTTGGGCGACGCCAACGACAGTATTACTTTCAAATCCGTGCTTGTCAACAGACCGGGTCTGTTATTCGCGGGATTTGAAGATTATTTCGTAAGCAGTCGAGTACAGGTAATCGGCAACGCAGAATACTATTATCTTGCGTCTTTGAAAGGAACTGATAAGGAAGACGCTTTGGCAAGACTTTACGAAAAGAAAATTCCTTGCGTTATCTATACAAGGGGAATCGTCCCGTCGAAAATGGAGTTTGACTTTGCAAAAAGAAACGGTATTCCAGTATTGAGTTCTCAAATGACGACGACGTGGCTTATGCACGAAGTAAGCAACTTTTTGGATAATCTGCTTGCTCCGACACAAATGGTACACGGTTCGCTCCTTGATATAAACGGCGTAGGCGTGCTTCTTACAGGTACGAGCGGGTTGGGTAAAAGTGAAACTGCGATAGAACTTATCAATAGGGGACATCGTCTAATAGCGGACGACGCCGTTATAGTAAAGCGAGTCAGAAACGAACTTGTCGGCAAGGCCCCCGAAAAAATCAAAGACTTCATCGAAGTTCGCGGACTTGGCATAATCGATATCCGCAATATGTACGGCGTAGGCGCAGTGTTGGAAAGCGAGTATATAAACCTAGTCATACATCTTGATAAAATCACCAGCCTTGAAGAATACGATAGACTGGGTTCTATGGACAATACTCACGAGATTTTGGGAGTTTCGTTGCCGCAAATCAACGTTCCCGTGCTTGCGGGTAGAAACGTTGCGGTAATTGTCGAAGTTGCTACCAGAAATTTCCGATTGAAAAAACAAGGCTACAACGCGCTCGACGAATTGAAAAAAAGGACGAATCTGAAATAATGAACAATTACGAAAAAATGAAATTGGCTCAAAAATACGACGAAGATTGCGAAGGAATGTACGACGAAGAAGACTTGCTTGCATCTGAAAAGTATGAGAGCGAAAGCGAAGCGTTCAAACGTAAATATAAAGAATTTTATACTGATATTAAAATCGACAGACACGAAGACTGGTGATATTGCGCTAAAACCGACAAAACGCAAAATCTTCACAACGTTATGGTTTTAGTCGGACTTAAAGCGGATAGCCTGTCGGCATTAGAATTAGATTCTTCGACAGGCTCAGAATGACGGGAGAAAGAACGGATGTTGTAAACTCTACCCGTCATTTGTGATTATACGAGAATAAGTTTGAATTGATAGAAAAAATAAAGTAATATTTTCTACAATTATCTTAAGAGTAC
>JAIEEW010000165.1 GCA_029067255.1 Clostridia bacterium
TGATACGCACCATATTGTGCAAAAATCCGTTACCGCTCACACTCACGGCAAGTTCGTCGCCGTTTTGCTCTATATCAAGCGAATAAATCTCGCGTACGGTATTTTGTTTTTCTTCGTCGGCAAGCATAAACGCTCTAAAATCATGTACGCCTATAAAATGCTTGCAAGCGTCTTTCATCTTGTCAATATCGAGATCGTAAAAACAGATATGGAAATATTTTCTCTTCAACGGAGAATGAATTTTCGAAAGGCAGATTTTGTAGAGATAGGTCTTGCTTTTTGCGTCGAATCTTGCGTGGAAATCGTCGTTGACTTTTTCGCACGACGTTATCGCGATATCTTGTGGAAGCAAAGGGTTCATACTGTAACCGAAAGACGAGATATCAAACTGCTTGTCGGTATCGAAATGGACTACTTGCGCTATCGCGTGAACGCCCGCGTCTGTACGCCCGCTTGCCTGAACGGTAATGTCTTGTTGAAAGCGCGTGGAAAGCGCATCTTCCAACTTACTCTGCACTGTGGGCAATCCTTTTTGTCTTTGAAAACCGTAATATTCGCCGCCGTCATAGCAAAGCGTCAATTTGTACCTTGCCATACTCAACCTATTCTGTTAAAGATATTGTAAATAAAAATATCCAGTCCCTGAACTTCAAAACCGTTGAGATCGGGAGCGGTAACGAAAACGCCGACGTAATACTTGTCCAACAATATCGCCGTCATTACCGCGGCAAAACATATAAACATAATTATATCGCTGGCTTTGATTTTGAAAACTTTCATTTTGGTACGCGTGGTAGAAGCGTTGTAACATCTCGCGTCCAAAGCGTCTGCAAGTTCGTCCGCTCTTCTAAACGCGCTGACAAACAGCGGGATAAGTACCGGCAACATAGCCTTGATTTTTTTGAAAAGGTTGCCGCTGTCGAGATTTGCGCCCCTTGCTTTTTGCGCCATCATTATCTTATCCGTTTCTTCGACAAGTCCAGGGATAAATCTCAACGCTATAGACATTATGATAGCAAGATCATGAACGGGGATCTTTATAAGTTTCAAAGGTTTGAGCAAGTATTCCAGAGCGTCGGTAAGTTCAGTCGGCGTAGTAGTCAACGTCAGTATGGAAGAACCTAATACCAGCAACGTAAATCTTAACGCCATCTTGACAGCGAAATTAATTCCCTGATCAGTGATATTTATTACGAGTTGTCCCATTCTAATGGGAATAAGCACGTTGCCCGACGAAGTGAAAAATATGTTGATTAGCGCCGTGAAAATAAGCAGAAACAAAATACCTTTTATCGTTTTCAATACTATTTTATACGGAACGTGCGAAATTGCTATCACCAACGCGAGCAAGAAAAACATAAACACAAAAGCAGTGTAAGATACGATGAAAAACACCGTGATCATAAAGAGCAACGTAACCAGAATCTTTATTCTGGCGTCGATGTTGTGAATAAAAGAACTTACCGGATAATACTGACCGAAAGATATATCTCTCATTCCTTGCTCTTCTTGCTCCTTTTGGTTTTTGATTTATTTTTTCCCGACTTTTCAGGCTTTTCTTCTTCGGTTTTTTGCAAGTTATTCTCGCCTTCCAACGCAGCGCGCTCTTCCGAAGTAAGCCATTTCTGCGAAAAGTCGTACATATCAAATACGCAAGCGTTCTTGTCTATCTGCGTACCGTGTTTTTCATTGTATTTTTCTACTATCGCCGCCATAAGATCTTCGGCGGTAACTATATCATCCCCCAAATCAACGCCCCTATCTCTCATTGCGTTGGCGATTTTGACGGCTCTGGGAATATCCAGTCCCATATTCTGCAACTGTATAGAGTGTTTGAACAACTGTTGCATAGGCTCGTCGTAAACGATACGCGAATCGTTGAACACAACTATTCTGTTGGCAAATCGCGTTATCTCGTCGATATCGTGCGATATTACCACTATAGTGGGCGAACAGTGCGTTTTGAGATACTTGATAAGATTGAGTATCTGCTCTTTTCCAAACGGATCCAGACCTGCCGTCGGTTCGTCAAGAATGAGCATTTTGGGACGCATAGCGATAATACCCGCTATCGCTACTCTTCGCTTTTGACCGCCCGACAGTTCGAAAGGCGCTCTGTCTTTTACCGCTTCGTAATCCAGTCCAACCATCTCTATCGCTTCTTTAACTCGCGAAGACACTTCTTCCGCGCTCAATCCGAGATTTTTGGGTCCGAACGCAACGTCCTTTTCCACCGTGTCCGCAAAGAGTTGATATTCGGGATACTGAAATACCATGCCCACTTGACTTCTCAAAGCGCGAAGATTGACTTTCGGTCGCTTTTGCGGAGTGAGTTTTATATCGAAGATCTCAATCTCGCCTTCCTGCGGTTTGATAAGTCCGTTGATATGCTGAATAAACGTGGATTTTCCGCTTCCGGTATGTCCTATTATACCAAGAAAATCCCCTTCGTTTATCTGCAGGTTGATATTGTTGAGCGCTTTCCTTTCATAAGGCGTTTTTGCGCTGTATGTAAAAGAGAGTTTTTTTACAACAATCGGCATAGTCTGTCTGTCAACTCCTCGTCTTTTACTATTCCTTCGCCTATATCTATCCCCACTCTTTTGAGAGAAATCGCAAGTTGGGTTTCCCACGGTACGGTAAGTTTTACTTCTTTTAATTCTTCGTAATGTTTGAATACTTCTTCAGGCTTGTCGTCAAAAACGATCTTACCCGAATCCAGAACAATCAACCTGTCCGCGTTGAGCGCTTCTTCCATAAAATGCGTGATATGTATTACGGTTATTCCTTCCTGACGGTTGAGTTCGTGCGCGACTTTAAGCACTTCGCTTCTACCTTTTGGATCCAGCATCGCCGTCGACTCGTCGAGTACGAGTATTTTTGGCAAAATAGCAAGCACGCCCGCGATCGCAAGACGTTGTTTTTGACCGCCGCTCATTTTGAAAGGAGTGAGTTTTCTGTATTCGAGCATGCCTACTTTTGAAAGCGCCCATTCCACTCTGCGTACGATTTCTTCTCTCTCTATTCCCAAATTTTCCGGTCCGAAAGCGATATCGTCTTCCACTATCGATGCGATCATCTGATTGTCGGGATTTTGAAATACCATACCGACGCTTTTGCGTATATCGTAAATTTTATCGGGATCCAGCGTAGAGTTGCCGAAAATTTTAACTTCTCCGCTTGTGGGAAGAAGCAACCCGTTGAGCAGTTTTGCAAGCGTACTTTTGCCGCTGCCGTTGTGGCCGACCAACGCGACAAAAGTCCCTTCTTCAATATGAAGGGATATATCCTTTAACGCGTCGACGCGATAAGCGTCGCTTACGTTGTACGAATACGTTACACGGTCCAACTGAACTGCCATAATGCGCAAATACCCATGATAATTTTTTTTGTATTATACCATATAAATCGGGAAAAGACAATTATTCTGTTCAAATTATTTAAGCGTACGCTTATCTTCGTCGACGGCAAATTCTTGCGGTAAAATCGATTGACTATCCTAATATACTATATTATAATAATTAAAAAGATAACATTTCCTAAACGGAGGTAAAATAAATGAGTAAGAAAATGACTATCGACGGTAATACAGCAGCCGCTCACGTCGCGTACGCGTTCAGTGAAGTTGCCGCTATTTACCCGATCACACCTTCCTCTCCCATGGCGGAAAATTGCGACGAATGGGCTACTGCTGGAAGAAAAAATATCTTCGGACAGGTTCTTAAACTTGCCGAAATGCAATCGGAAGCGGGCGCGGCGGGCGCCGTACACGGCTCTTTGATGGCAGGCGCGTTGACCACAACGTTTACCGCAAGTCAAGGACTTCTTCTGATGATCCCGAATATGTATAAAATCGCGGGCGAACTCACGCCTTGCGTATTCCACGTAAGCGCGCGCGCTTTGGCGTACCACGCTCTCAATATTTTTGGCGACCACTCGGACGTAATGGCTTGCCGTCAGACGGGATTTGCAATGCTCTGCTCCAACTCCGTACAGGAAGTTATGGATATGGCTTTGGTAGCGCATCTTTCCACTCTCAAAGCGAAAGTACCGTTTATGCACTTCTTCGACGGTTTCAGAACGTCGCACGAAGTTTCCAAAATCGAAGTGATAGACTATGCGGATATGAAAAACATAGTCGATAAGAAATACGCTTCTTACATAGATGAATTCAAAAAGCGTTCGCTCAACCCCGAACATCCCGTTCAGAAGGGTACGGCGCAGAACCCTGATATCTATTTCCAAAACCGCGAAGCGTGCAACAAATACTATCAGGCTGTTCCCGAAATCGTAGCAGAAGCCATGGAAGACGTAAAGGGCATCACCGGTCGCGAATACAAGCCTTATCAGTATTACGGCGCTCCGGACGCTGAATCCGTGATCGTAATAATGGGCAGCGGCGCGGAAGCGGTAAGCGAAACCGTTGATTATCTCAACGCGAAAGGCGGCAAGTACGGCGTACTCAAAGTAAGACTTTTCCGTCCGTTCGCTTGCAAGATGTTTGCAGACGCGCTTCCTAAGAGCGTAAAGAGAGTCGCTGTTCTTGACAGAGTAAAAGAATGCGGCAGCGCGGGCGAACCGCTCTACCTTGACGTGGTTACCGCTCTCAACGAAGTAGGAAGAAAAGACGTCGTAGTTACCGGCGGAAGATACGGACTGGGAAGCAAAGAATTTACCCCGTCTATGATAAACGCTATCTATATGAATATGGAAAGCGCAAACGCTAAGAATCACTTCACCGTAGGTATCGTAGACGACGTTACGAATACTTCGATTGAAGTTAAAGAAAAGATAGACGCATCCGCTAAGGGCGCGATCTCCTGCAAGTTCTTCGGACTCGGTTCAGACGGCACGGTAGGAAGCAATAAAAACTCTATCAAGATCATCGGCGATTACAGCGAAAAATTCGCTCAAGCATACTTTGCGTACGATTCTAAAAAATCCGGCGGCATAACCGTATCCCACTTGAGATTCGGCGATACCCCAATCAGAAGTTCTTACCTTATCGATCAGGCTGACTTTGTCGCTTGCCACAATCCTTCGTACGTTACCAAATACGATATGATATCCGACCTTAAAGACGGCGGAGTATTCTTGCTCAACTCGCCGTGGTCGCTTGAAGAGATGGATAAGCATCTCCCCGCGAAAATGAAAAACATGATCGCGAAAAAGAAAATCAGATTCTATAATATCGACGCTATCAAGGTAGTAAGCGAAATAGGACTGGGCAACCGTATATCCACTACGATGCAGGCTTGTTTCTTCAAACTCGCAAACGTTATCGACTACGCCGAAGCGGATAAGCACATGAAGGAATTCGTAGTAAAATCCTTCTCTAAGAAAGGCGAAAAAATCGTAAACATGAACTTTGCCGCTATCGACAACGCTATCGCAAACTTGCAGGAAGTCAAGTATCCTGAATCGTGGGCTACTACGACAGACGGCGCGGTAGTTAAACCTGTAACTGACGACAAGTATTTCAACGAAATCATCGCTCCGATACTCGCTCAGGAAGGCGACAAACTCCCCGTTTCCAAATTCGTAGATTACGCCGACGGCGCTGTACCGACCGCTACGACAAGATTCGAAAAGCGCGGTATCGCAGTAAAAGTTCCAGTATGGATAAAAGAAAACTGTCTGCAATGCAACCAGTGTTCTTTCGTTTGTCCGCATGCTTGTATAATTCCCGTCGCTCAGAAAGCCGACGCGCTTGCAAACGCTCCCGCGACTTTCGACACGGTAAATATGAAAAACCCCAAAGCCAAAGAATATCAATTCAGAGTTCAAGTTTCCCCGCTCGACTGTTCGGGTTGCGGCAACTGCGCAAACATTTGCCCCGCTAAGGAAAAGGCTTTGGTAATGACTCCGCTTGACGAAGTTTTGGCAAAAGGCGAAAGCGAAAACTGGAACTTTGCCGATTCTTTGGACAACAGCGACGTACCTATCGCTCGCGATACGGTTATCGGAAGCCAGTTCAACCGTTCTCTCTTTGAATTCTCCGGCGCTTGCGCGGGTTGCGGCGAAACTCCTTATCTCAAGGTCGTTACCCAACTCTACGGCGACAGAATGATAGTCGCAAACGCAACCGGTTGTTCGTCTATTTACGGCGGCTCCGCTCCGACCTGTCCTTACAGCAAGAATAAGAAAGGCGAAGGTCCCGCGTGGGCAAACAGCCTTTTTGAAGACAACGCTGAATTCGGTTTCGGTATGCTTACCGCTACCAACAAACGCAGAATCAAACTCATGGAAGATATGGAAGCCGTTATGGCTCTCGGCGTAAG
>JAIEEW010000166.1 GCA_029067255.1 Clostridia bacterium
CTAATATTTTGTAGAAAATCAAGATAATTATTTAAATTCCCAAAAATTGTTGTACATTGATCTTAATCACAGTGAAAAAGCAGGTCTTGAAATGTACATTGATTTAGGTAATCTATGTACATTTATCAAAACAGCAAATGTACATAGATAAAACATATATAAGGAGAAAAAGAAATGAAAAGTAAAGTGTTGGTAATGCTATTGATTTTTACAATAATATGTATGCTTTTTGCATTTGTAGCGTGCAAAGATCCAAACAATACTCCAAATGGGGAAATACCGAGCGGAGAAATCTCCAGTGGAGATAATAATCAAGGCGACGGCGATAACGAGCAGGGCGACGACAACGCGCAAGGCGGAAATGGAGATTTAATATCCGCATATAAAAATTTTAAGGGAGAAGAAATAGATTATTCGTTATATTTCACGACTGACGGCAACGGGAAGATAATAGGCTTATCTGAGTATGCTATTGAAAAAAGAGAAGAAATAATTCAACTTGAAATACCCGAGAAGATAGGCGATGAAGATATTACCGCGTTGTCAATAACTTTTGAAAGTTTACCTTATCTAAGGAGTCTAATTATTCCTGAGTCCATACAAACAATAGAAGAAACGATAAATCCAGGGTATATATTTTCAGTTCATGTAATCTATTGCGAAGCGTCAAGCAAACCGCAAGGTTGGTGCGCTGACTGGATACAGGAAAATCTTATTGTGATGGATGATACGAAAGTTAAATTTTCGGCAGTCGTATGGGATTGTAAGAATAATGAAATAGCAGCCGATGGAAAAGCATATTGTTTTTCGTCTAGCGGAATGCTTTACGCGCTAAAAGACAGCCAAGCGGAATTGGCTTTTTCGGGCAAATCTGACGTTGAAAATCTAGAATTAGCAAGCGAAGTAAAATATAGAAATGATAATTTTACTCTTACAGGATTTTATCCGTTAGCATTTATATCCACTGATTTAATAAAAGAAGAGTGGTTTTGTCAAAATAATAAAAATTTGAAAAGTGTAAAAATACCAAACGGGTTAACGCGCATAAGCGATTGCGCATTCTACGGTTGTATAAATTTGACAAGCGTAGAAATTCCAAATAGTGTAACTCATATAGGAAAATCGGCGTTTCATAGTTGTATCAATTTGACGGATATAGAAATACCTAACAGCGTAACTACCATAGACAATTTGGCATTTTATGATTGTAGCAGTTTGACAAGTATAGAGATCCCGAGCAGTGTAACTACCATAGGCGAAGAGACTTTTTCTTATTGTAGTGATTTGACAAGCATAGTAATACCGAGCGGTGTAACAAATATTGGTTATGGAGCATTCTTATATTGTAACAGTTTGAAAGTATATTGCGAAGCGGAAAGTAAGCCGAGCGGATGGGATAATAGGTGGAATGATAGCAACTGTTCCGTTGTATGGGATTGTAAAAACAATGATATAGGGTATGACAATGATGGAAACATAGTTTATATAGCGGACAATGGAATAAGATATTTATTAAAAGACGGTATAGCAACAGTAGCAGAACAATCAGGAAAATTAAGCGGGGAAATAGTCATATTGAGTGAAATAATTTATAAAGATATTGAGTATGCAGTAACCAATATAAGTAGTTATGCTTTTACGGATTGTAACAATTTGACAAGCGTAAAGTTTGATAAAAACAGTAAGTTGACTGTGATAGGCTACTGTGCATTCTGTGGCTGCAGCAATTTGACAAGTATAGAAATACCTAGTAGCGTAGAGATTATAGAGCCATGGGCATTCCAAGATTGCAACAATTTGACAAACGTATACATAACAGATATGGAAAGTTGGTGCTCAATATCTTTTGGAAGTGATTCAAATCCATTATTTTACGCTAGCAAATTATATTTAAATAATGAATTAGTTAAGGAATTAAAGATACCGGATGGAGTAGATGTATTGGATCAATATGCATTCTATGGATATAGCGGTTTGGAAAGCGTAGTGATTTCGAGTAACGTAAGGGGAATAGTGGCTACGGCATTCTATGGGTGCGATAATTTGACTAGCGTAACGTTTGAGAATACAAGTTGGGGATATTCGTTGAGTACAGGCGAAATAGTCGAACCTGACGATATGGACGTAACAGATTCGACTGTTAATGCTGCCAATCTTAAATCAGGAGAATACAATTATCATAGTAAAAATTAATTATAGTCTGACTAAAATTAAAAAACGCAGATTTTACGTTTGGTGGTAAGGCGGGAACTCGATAGTAAGATAAGCAATCACATTTTATAAAATGTGATTGCTTATGCAAAAGTCGTGGTGAACGCCCAGTCCGACCAAAATCAGTAGACAAACAAAAACTATTGACTGGACCGCCACAGATATGATAAAATAATCGTATTATTAATTAAAGGTAGAACTGGCGTATGAATTATTTGTCGAAGATTTGCAGGTCTATTCAGCCGTATATGGCGGGAGAACAACCGCAAGACAGAAAATATATTAAATTGAATACGAATGAGAATCCATATCCGCCGTGTCCCGGCGTGGAAGAGTTTGTCAAAGGATTCGATTGCGACAGATTGAAACTTTATCCGGATCCAAACTCTACTGCGTTGGTTACAAAGATAGCGAAAAAACATGGATTGAGTCCCAAAAACGTTTTTGTGGGCAACGGCAGCGACGAAGTGTTGGCGATGTGCTTTCCGACTTTTTTTGATAAGGACGGCGACGGAGTGGCTTACGCGGACGTAACGTATTCGTTTTATAAAGTATGGGCTAAGATGTTTGAGATTCCGTCTGTTGTGATACCGCTTATGGACGAATTTAGATTTGATTCCAGCGCATTCAAGCAGGCTAAATGTCAGGGTATGATAATTTGCAATCCCAACGCGCCTACGGGACTTATAGTAAACCGTCTTGATTTGATGGCAATTATTGAAGCGAATCCAGAAAAGATTATTATTATCGACGAAGCGTACGCGGATTTTTGCAACTGTTCTATGGCGAATTATATTACTAAATATCCAAATTTGCTTATCATTAGGACTTTTTCAAAGTCGTATTCTTTGGCGGGAGCAAGATGCGGATACGCAATAGGCGACGAGGCGCTTATCAACGGATTAAAAACCGTTAAGGACTCGATAAACAGTTATACGGTTGACAGACTTACTGAAGGTATTGCGATAAAAGCGTTGGAGAATAACAAGTATTTCAACGCTCAGGTAGACAAAATAATCTCGACAAGAGACGAATATGCGGACAAGTTGAGAGAGATAGGATTTGACGTATTGCCGTCAAACGCTAACTTCCTTTTTGCAAAGCACAACGATATAAAGGCGAGCGAACTGTATTACCAGTTGAAAAAACAGGGAGTGTTGGTAAGACATTTCAATCAGGCGAGAATAGACGATTATCTCCGTATCACAGTAGGTGCAGAAAACGAAATGGAAGCGCTAATGAAAGCGTTGAATAAAATAATAGCGGATTCGAAAGTAAACGTAAAAGTCGAAGATAGCGAGTAAGAACAAATACTTGCGTATTTGACAAAAAAAGACATTGTCGGAAAAAATATTCAAAGATACTACCTTAAAAAAGTGGTATCTTTTTCTTATGGAAAAATATTTGACGGAAGCGAGCAACAATATCAGAGAAAGCGTTGCCGACGCGTGTTCTGCGGTTATGCCGGGGGGACACGTCGGCGTGTGCTGTCAGAGCAAGGACAGAGAGTACGCCCAAAGCGTAGTTGAAGGAATTCCTTCTTTTGAATACAAGATAACGTTTATAGAATATCCCGACGGTGTGGAAGCGAACGACGATACGGCGACTGATATAGTAAAAGCCGACGACGATATAAGGTTTTTCGTAGGAGTAGGCGACGCAGTCATAGCGTCTATGCTTGCGCGGGCGACATTGCGTCGAGATATTCAATATATACTCGTAACAAATTCTCCCGATATTGACGGGGTGGGATTTTGCATAGATTGCGACGGGAAAAGTCAAAAGGCAACCGCGCCCGCTCAAGTGTTCGTCGACGCGTCTATTCTCGATTGCCCCTATCCGTACGCAGATTTAGTAGCGAGTATTTTTTCGCGCAGAGTTTCGCTCATAGAAAAGAAATACGTAAATTATTTAAGCAGACGGTTTGATGAAAACAAACTGTTAAAAGAAGAGACGATTCTCGACGGGATAATTGCAGATGGAATGATGAACGACAGGAAAAAACTTTTTGACGGGATAATGAAATATGCATCCGCAGATATAGAGCAATTCAAATCCGCTCATTACGTTATGACTAAATTATTAGGAGAACTTTGTCTTACTTCCAACGTAGGGGATTGCAAACTCTTGTGCGCGATAACGCTTTTGAAATATTTCAAGACGGTTTTGTCCGCAGAAGATTATCATCTTACGATTCCGCTTGATATTTCTCCCAAATGTCGCAGACTGGCAAAACTACTCGGTACGGATATAAGCGAGATAATAAGTAAAGTACAGAACAGAAAGTATCAAGGCAAATGGCTGTATATACACAGCGAGTATAGGGAAGACTTGCTAGCGGAAGTTTTGTCTTTGGAAGAGAAGTCAAAAAAGATAATCAAAAGCGCGAAAAGATTTATGCCTGACGTAGGATATCATTTGGGCGAAGATTTTGACAGCAATTATCTTTTGGAACTTGTTTATAATTTATCTCCGCTTACAGACGACTGTTCGCTCGTAACAATGGCAGATATACTTTGATTATTATCCGACCTGAAAACAGGTCGGTTTTTTTATTTTATCTTATCGATTCAAAAATTCTTTCTTTGATTTCTGCTTTATATGACTTTATTATTTAGGCTACATTTTGAAGCAAATGAGAATCGTTGCGTTTCAAGTCGATTTGCGTCGACTTTTTTAATTCTTTGATTCACTGTATAAAATCGTTTTTACTGTCAACAATTCCAGTATCAAATCGACAGGCAGGTTGGATATGAAATCGATAGCGGTGTACATACTCGGAATTACTTTTATTTCACTCATCATTTTGGGAATCAGTATGCAAGTTAAAATTCCCGACGGCGCGGTTGAGATGCAAGTGTATTCGCGTTGCGTCCCCTTTGACGGCGAATGCGGATCCGTGGACAAAATGAGCAACTTCAATATTTATCATTACGACAAAGTGATAGGTATAAAAGACAACAGGTTGGACAATACTTTGGGTGTTGCTTACATATATCCGAAAGAAAGCGCAGAGGTGAGTGATCTGATAGAAAAGTTTTCCGCGATAATTCACTACACTCAGGATCTGGAAGACGGCGTAACTTACTATGGTTATTGCAAAGGACTGGACAAGAGCGTAGAGATAGACAACAAGGAAATCAATATTCAAATTGTAAGCAATAAAGACAACATCATCGTAGGCTTTCCGCTGATTATGGGAAGTTACTAATTGGAGGTAAAGATGGCAAAGAAAACAAAGCAGACCAAAGAAAAGAGAAGCGGCGCTCCCTCTCAGGCGGGAGTTAGAGTAGCGCAATTTTTCAAAAAGAATATCTACGTTATCTTGATGATAGTATGTATTCTCGCAATCGCGACTATGATTACCGTAGCCGTAGTAGTAAACAATAGAGGCGAAGGGGAAGAGGTACTTAAACCGATACAATCGGGCGACGACAAACAACCCGACGATCCCGTTATCACTCCGCCGGATGTGAACGAGCCGGACGATCCCGTTATCACTCCGCCCGACGACAATAAGCCCGAAGAGCCGGTAGTAAAAGAATTTATTCTTTCCGCTCCTTTGGACAACTACACGATCGGACAGGAATTCTACGATACGGAATTGGTATTCGACCCGACGCACAAATACTGGGCGACGCACGAAGGCGTAGACTTTACGGCAGAAGCGGGCAGCGACGTAAAATGTATGTTCGACGGTCAGGTCAAGAGCGTAAAGACTGATAGTTACTTCGGTACGGTTGTTGTGATCGCTCATCAGGACGGATTTGAATCTGTTTATAAACTTCTGGACGGCGTAACGCTCAAAGAAGGCGCTAGCGTAAAGCAAGGCGAAGTTATCGGAAAGGTATCCGACAGCGCGCTTGCAGAAGTAGCGAGCGGAGCGCATTTGCACCTTGAACTTAAAAAGGACGGCAAAGGCGTAAACCCGATGGAGTATATGCTTCAAGGAGATAAGTAAGAAATATCGGACGGAATGGTTTCCGTCCGTTTTTCTATTTTAATGGAGAAAGAAACAGAAAAAGCGGAAAGTTGACCTTTCCGCTTTTCTGTTATTACGGCGAGCAAGAATTATTTCTCTACGCGTTTTGTATAACACTTAGTACGCATAATTCCGTCTGCGACGTTTACGATTTGAGAACAACACGCGTTGTTGTAGTTGTAACAGCATTTTGTACTGTCGCACTGAATACAAACTTGATCGTTTTCGTTGAAATCGAAATCCTTTGCCGCTTCTATGTTTGTCTTTTCTTGTTCAAGAACGCCGTATTCGCGTTTTTGCTTAGTTTTGCACGCGCCGTTTTTGCCGATAAAAATTACTCCCGCATTGCAATGACAGTTGCAATTATGCTCGCAATTGCGCGTTGTGCATTTAAGTCCCGACATACGATCCCCCCTTATTTTAGTTTCACTGATAGTATTGTCATTTACGCGCTTTATTATGCGAAATGGGAGATTCTTATTGCATAGCGGCGATTTATATGGTAAAATAAAGAAAATAAAAGAGGTGAAGTATGAAAGTATTATTGCTCAAAGACGTGAAAACCGTTGGCAAAAAAGGCGAAATCGTGGAAGTAAACGACGGATATGCTCGCAACTTTCTCATGAAAAAGGGATTGGCTCAGCAGGCTACGGCAAGCGTAATAAACGAAACGAATCAGAAAAACGCTTCAATAGCGCGTCAAAAACAAAAAGAGTATGAAGATGCGGTCGCTACGGCGAAAGAACTTAATGAAAAGACGATCAGGATCGCTATTAAATTCGGAGAAAACGGCAAACCTTTCGGCGCTGTAACGTCAAAAGAAATTTCTCAGGAACTCGCTGATCTCGGTTACGATATTGATAAAAAGAAAATCAATCTAAAAGAATCTATAAAATGCGCGGGAGTGTTTGACGTCGAGATCAAAATATATTCAGGCGTAAACGCAACAATAAAAGTGGCTGTTTCTCCGGACGATGCGGAAAAAGAATAATGATAATATACAACGATAAAAATCCCCCGAAGAATCGGGGGATTTTGCTTTAAGTTTGAATCTTGATTATCGGTTGTTGTTTCTTTTAGATGCGAGTATCATCAAAAGTATTCTGGCAACTTGCGTTAGCGAATACAGGAAAGACAGCAGATAGGTCTGCGCGGCTTTTCCCAAAACCTTTGAAGCCATTTCCGCTTCGTCGCCGGCAATCAGTCCTAAATCCGAGAGTTGATCTTTGGCGCGTCGGCTTGCGTTGTATTCGCAAGGTAGAGTTACGAACGTAAACAAACAGTAGAAAGCGTAGCATATAAGCGCTATCATGTAGAATATGTTGGATAGATTTATTGAAAAAGCGCCGATGAATTCAAAGAGTATGCCAAAGATAAGAAAAGGCGTGATCAGTCGCGACGTAAAGTTGACGATCGGGACGAGAGCCGCGCGAAACTTTATCGGGGCGTAGCCTTCGGCGTGTTGGATAGCGTGTCCCACTTCGTGAGCGGCAACGCTTATTGCTGCGACGGAACAACTGTTTATCGTCGCTTGAGAAAGATAGACAGTATTGTTTCGCGGATTGTAATGATCGCTCAAAACTCCGCGACATGCCGCTATTTGAACTGTGTAAAGTCCGTTTGCGTCAAGAATTTGTCTGGCGACGTCTTTTGCGCTCATACCGCACGACGCTTCGACGCGATCGTATTTTGAAAAGACGGACTTTACCGAAGCGCTTGCAAAAAGCATAGCGATCATTAAAGGTAAAGACATGCACGCGAGTACAATAATAACGATTTCCATTTTTAACTCCGTTTATATGATACGATAATTATAGCATACAAAAGAAGTATACGCAATAAACGCGTTAAAATTTTACAAGAGATTGACTTTTACTATTTTGCCGCCGCTTACTCCGAATTTATAGGATCTTGTATAAAAGACGTTTTCCGACGAATATACGAGAGTAACTACGTAAGGTTTGTATTCTAAACAGTCGCATATTTCTATGAACTCGCCGAAAAACGTATGAAAGTCAAAATCTTTGAGATTGTACGAAACGCAGCCGCGGGCACACTCGTCGTCGCCGCAGTTCAGGCTTTCGAGAAAGACGTAGGGAATGAGTTCGTCCGTATAACAATGATTGCAACCGTATTCGAAATGGCGGCTTATTTCCGCAAAGCCGTCAGAGCAGAAAGATATTTTACGAACGCATTTTCTTGCCATTGTATCGTCCATATAGTCGCAGACTGTAAGTCCGTCTTCTTCGCAGTAAACTTCGTCGCAATAAAGCGAGAGTAGCGGAGTATAGTCGTCGAGATAATGTAGTGCGCAAACGTAAGTCTTTCCGTTGTCGAGTCGGGCGAATACTGTAAGCAGTTGTCCTTTTTCCAACGGCGCCGTTTTGAACGAACAGTTTTCTACGCGACAAGGCGCGCTTATAAAATGTATTTCGTTTTCCGTTTCTACGACTATTCTATGTCCTTCTTTGCATTTGCAACTCAGACAGTGAGACGGATAATTATTACAGTGAGCGAAATGCTGTATATACGTTTCTTCTTCGTCGCAAATAGGTTTTTTGTCAGGGCAGAATTTGACGATATAGTCTTTGCCGTGTTTTATAAAACAAAAGTCTTTGTTGCTTATTATTTTATTTTCGCACGCAAAACTTATCTCCCTTAAAGACGGATCGAAAGGTATGTATTGCAAACAGAAATTTTTCCCGACTTCAATGCTGTTGGAATCGCATTTCACGCCGTTTGTCAGAATTATGCCTTTTGGTTTGTCGAAAAACAATCTAGCCATTATTATATTCTCCCGTTTATTATATGCGGCGGGGGAGTAAAAATGAGATAAAAAAGACGCCGCTTTTTCGCGGCGTCTTAAATTACATATTGCTTTTTATATTTTGAGCGAGTATTCTACTGATTTAAGTTTGTACGTCATTTTGCCTTCCTGCATCATAACGACTACGCGTTTTGAAAATCTGCCGCCGTCTTGCATTTTCATGGGATTGACCGCGATACAGCAGGATACGCTGCCCCTTACGAGAGAAGAATCTGTGCTTGTAAACGTGCATCTGTAGGAAGGAATAGAAGATGTCTTCGTAAAAGGATAAGTAACGGTAACTTTTCCGTCTTCATCGGTTTCTTCCACTGCGGGATTTTTCTCGTCGAACGCGCCCGATGTATTTTCCGAAGTTTCGCCTTCCGCTTGTACAAACTGTCTTTCAAGCAAGAAATCGTTGTCGAGCAAAGCCGTTATTCCAGAAAGGTAGGACATCGAGAAGTTGGATTTTTTCACTTCCGTTTTTCCATTCGAAATATTATAGGTCGGAACGCTTACCGCCAAAGACGACGTGAGATCCGTCGCTCTTGCAAATTGATAAACGTACGAGTTGTCGTAGAGCATTGCGCCCGATTTATATTTTACTGACGATTCGCTTATTTCTCCGTCTATGATGAAAGTAACGTTTATACGTTTTTCGTCGTAAGACGTAATGATTTCCGTAGACTTGTCAGGCGTTACTTCTTTGGTATAAGACATTGCGGGGGAGAGATTGAGATCGGCGTAACTTTCCGTATATCTTTCGTATGTTACTCCGTCAATCTCCGCTAACGTTTGAGTGATAAATTTGTAACCCGAGAAGTTGTCGAGCGTACGGTTTTGGTCTTCAATAGTAGAGTTGATAGTTACGTTCTCTTTATAAACGTAACTCATTTCGCTTGCGTGAGTTCCTACGTTGAGATCGCCGTCAAAAACGTCGTAGACGCACACTTCGTCTGCGCTTTGGTGCCAGCCGAGATTGCTTTCTATCTGTTCTCTGACGTTTTTTGCGCCGAATGACTTATTGCATCCCGTGAGAGAAAGCGAGAACGTAAGTAAAAGAATGATTACAAGGATTATTGTTAATGACTTCTTCATAATGAATATATTATAACACAAATAAAAGGAATTGCAATAAATTTATTGTAATATATTGCCATTAAAGATGAAAATTGATACAATATCAATATGATAGAATTGATTCTGACAAATACTTTGGACAGCGCGCCTATACTGGAAAAACTCAAAAATTCTCGCGCGCAAGCGAAAAAACATCTGCTTTTTGTGCCGGATAGATTTTCGCTGTCTTATCAAAAAGCGGTGTTGGAATATTTGAATATCAAAGGCACTTTTGATATAGAAGTTACTTCTTTTCCCAGACTTGCCAACCAACTTCTCAAAGGCAAATCTCGACTTTTGGACAAGCAGTCGGAAATCATGCTTTTAAGAAAGGTAATAGAGAATAATAAAAAGGATTTGAAAAGATTCGCTAACTTTGGCAAGAGCGCTGATTTTGCCAACGATATGTACGCTGCGATTTCGCAAATTCGCAACAGCAATATTTCAGTGGAGAAGATGGCTGAATCTGTGGATTTTTTGCCAAAACGCGTCGCCGACAAAACGCAGGATATAGTTACTATTTACAAAGGTTACGTGGAATTTCTTCAAGACGGTTACGCCGACGGAACGAGCAAACTGCAAGCGCTTGCGGAATTGATCTCAGACGGCATACTTTGCGATTATAATATTTATATTTCAGACTTTATGTCGTTTTCCGCAGTCGAATACGATATATTAAAAGCGTTGATGCTCAACAGCATGAATACCTATATCTGCCTTGTTGATTCACAAGGTAACAACTCGCAGATATTTCCATACGAAGTAAAAGACAGACTGCTTTCGCTTGCCGAGCAAAGCGGCGCGGGAGTTAGCATATCGCATGTCGAACAGTCTTTGAGCGGCGACGCTTTGACGGTTTATAAAGGTTTGTATGGCTATAAAAAAATAGAAGTCGAGCGCGACGGTAAAATTGACGTAGTCGCGTGCTCTGACGTAACGCAAGAGATAAAAAGCGTAGCGCGAGAAATAAACTATCTCGTCGCGAATCTCGGCGTAAGATATAAAGACGTGGCTATCGTATGTTGCGATTTCGCAAGTTATGCTCCTTACATAAAAAGCGTCTTCGATAATTTTTCGATACCGTTTTACGCGGATATAAAGCAGCCGCTTTCCGCTCAGAGCGTTTGTAATGCCGTATGCTGCGCTATACGCGCTGTAAAAGAAGATTTTGCCCGCGCTCAAGTCGTAGAGTACGCTAAGCAGATGTTCGTAACCGACAACTATGAAGACGCGTGCGTTTTTGAAAACTACTGTCTTAAATACAATATAGAATACACAAGATTCCTATCTCCGTTTACCATAGGCGACGACAGCGCGAGAGAAATAGCGGAAAGAGTTCGTAAAAGAGTCGTAGAAACTTTGGAATGCTTGAACTTAAAAAAGGGGAAGGGTAAAGACTTTGTCGCCGCTGCGAAAAAATTTCTCGACGCATGCGACGCCGATTCTCAGACGGAAAGACTTGCTCAAAAACAAAGCGAAGAAGGATATGGGGAACTCTCTTCCATAACGTTGCAAGCGCTTCGCAAGTTTGAAGTTCTGCTTGACAGATGCGAGACTATGCTCGGCGAAAGCGAAATGGATATTGAAGAGTTTTACGGGATAATGACCGCTGCGATCGAAAGCGTTGAGATGTCGAACATTCCTTTGTATCTAGATTGCGTATTCATAGGCGAAAGTAGTGAGAGTAGGTATGAAAATATAGATTACATGTATATCATCGGCGCGTCGGCAGGTAAATTTCCCGCAGAACACAGCGATACGGGAATAGTGTCCGAACGGGAATACGTCGCATGGGGGAAACTGGGTATAGACGTTCAACCTGACTGCCGTCGGCGAAACGGCAGAGAAAGACTGAATACGCTTATGATGATGACGAGAGCGCGAAAGAAATTGCGCGTCAGTTATTCGTCGAGCGGAACGGGCGGAGAGCAAATTCAATCGGGTTCGGCGGTTCAGTATCTTTGCGACCTGTTGGGCATTGTTCCGAAGGTACCAGAACTTCCAAACAGAGAGTGGAGCGCGGAAGATTATGCGACTTACGTTTCTGCAAAAGGCAATGTGGTCGGCGAACTCTTATCTATCCATACTCTTATTAAAAACGGCGGTTTGGAGAGTAATTCGGTAGCGATGGAAGTCGAAGATATCTTATATTCGCTTGCTTGCTCAGAAAAAGGAAAAGACTATATTGATTCATTGCTAGACGGTTTGAAAGACGAAATCAATATCGACGGGGCGAGCGAAGTTATGTTCAACGGCAATCGCACGTCTGTAAGTCAGTTTGAAAAATATTTCAAATGCCCGTTTTTACATTTTAACGAAAACGTATTGAAACTTAAAACTCGCGAGATAGGCGGACTTGAAGTCAAAGATACCGGTATTCTTTTGCACGCTACGCTGGAAAAGTATTTTCGTATGCCAGATTGCGCTGACAAAAGTGAAGATGAGATCCAACTCGTCGTGCCGGAACTGTTTATGCAGGCTGTCGAAGAAAACCGCGAATATCGAGTTATGCTTTCAGACGAAACTCACGCGCGCGCTTTGAAACAACTTATTTCGCAGGCGACTTACGCGGTCAAAAATCTCGTAAAGAATATGCAAGTTACGAAATTCCGTCCGAGTATGTTGGAAGCGTCTTTCGGCGCAAAGTATCCCTACGTTCACGATCTTAAAGGAATGCAGATCCACAACGGTTACAGAGTTTTGAATTTCGAAGGCGTTATAGACAGGATAGACAGATACAAAGACAGGGCGATAGTGATCGATTATAAGTCAAAATACAATATCGAGTTTACTCCATCAAATATTCTTTACGGAGACAGGATACAACTTTTCGTATATCTTAACGCTCTTAAACAAAACGGGGACATAACTGCGCAAGGCGCGTTTTATCTTCTTATGAACAATCGCTTTGTTAGGAGCGGGGATAAGTCGGGCAAGCGTTTTA
>JAIEEW010000167.1 GCA_029067255.1 Clostridia bacterium
CCGAGCCCTCCCCGACCGGAGTCGCCGGCCGCGGCAGAGGGGTATACCACCCTGGAAAAGCAATATATCCTTATCAAGATCGCCTAGCGTGATCTCCTTGCCTTTTTCGTAACTTTCGGGATAACCGCCGCTCGCCATTACCACGCATACGCATGCGTCGTCAGACCATTCGATGTTTATCTTATCCAAAGTACCGTCTACTACCGCATTGAAAATATCCGCAAGATCCGTCTTTAATCTCGGCAAAACTACCTGAGTTTCAGGATCGCCGAATCGCGCGTTATACTCTACCACTTTTACGCCGTCCGCCGTAAGCATAAGACCGAAATAAAGCACGCCCTTAAACGTTCTGCCTTCTTTGTTCATAGCGTCGACAGTAGGGAGAATGATGTTGGTCATTACTTCTTTTTCTATTTCGGGAGTATAAATCGCAGAAGGAGAAAACGTTCCCATACCGCCGGTGTTCAGACCTTCGTCGTTATCGTAAGCGCGCTTATGGTCTCTCGCGTTGACCATAGGTATTATCGTCTTGCCGTCGCAGAAAGAAAGTATAGATACTTCCTGCCCCGTCATAAATTCTTCGACAATGACAGTCTTTCCCGCTTCCTTAAACTTGCTGTCTATCATCATATCTTTGACTGCCTGCAAGCCTTCTTCAACGTTGTTACAGATAATAACGCCTTTGCCCAAAGCGAGTCCGTCGGCTTTGACTACCAACGGATACTTTGCCTTTGCAACGTATTCGCTTGCCTTTTCGTAGTCGTGGAACTCTTCATAGTTCGCCGTAGGTATACCGTACTTTTTCATAAGGTATTTAGAAAAAGCCTTACTTGCTTCGATAATTGCGGCGTTGGCTTTTGGACCGAACGCTCTGTGTCCCTTCTCATTGAGTTTATCCACAAGTCCGGCTGCCAATGGATCATCCGGAGCAACTACCGTCAATTCAATATCTTTGTGCGAATCAACAAAATCAACGATAGCGTCAAAATCCATTACTCCTATCGGTACGCACTCGGCTATCTCGCTTATTCCGCCGTTGCCCGGCAAGCAATATATCTTATCTACTTTTGGACTTTTCGACAGCGCCCAGCAAATGGTATGCTCTCTTCCGCCGCTTCCTATTACAAGAATATTCATGTTTACTCCTACAAATTAAAGTTTAATGCTTAAAGTGGCGGTCGCCGGAAAATACCATAGCGATTCCGAATTTATCGCAAGCGTCAATCGAGAGTTGATCTCTCACGCTTCCGCCCGGTTGCAGTATCGCGGATATACCGCCTGCGTTTGCCGCTTCAACGCAATCGTCGAACGGGAAAAACGCGTCAGACGCCAATACTGCGCCCTTCGTATCAGTCAAAGAATGTTCGATAGCCTGCTTCGTTGCTCTGATTCTGTTGACCTGTCCGCCGCCGATACCTAGTATCGTCTTGTCTTTGGCAACTACGATAGCGTTGGATTTTGTATGCTTAACGACTTTCATTGCGAAAATCATATCTTCCATCTGCGCTTGCGTAGGTTGAACTTTCGTAACCGTTTTGCACTTATCCAAATCCACTACTTTTCTGTCAAACTCTTGAACAAGCAAGCCGCCCAACACTTTTTTCATATCGTAACAATCCGCAGGAACTGCGTTCATTATGCTAGGCAACTTCAAAAGTCTTATGTTTGCCTTTTGTTTGAGTATCTCCAACGCTTCTTCTGTGAAATCCGGAGCAACAACTATCTCAATAAAGATATTATGAATCTGTTCGGCAGTCGCTTTATCTATAGTTCTGTTGGACGCAACAATACCGCCGAATATAGACGTAGGATCAGCCGCGTTGGCTTTATAGAACGCTTCGCTTATCGTACTTGCCGTAGCGACTCCGCAAGGATTTGCATGCTTGACCGCTACGATAGTAGGTTCTGTAAATTCTCTGAGAAGATCGAGCGCTCCGTTCGTGTCGTTGATATTATTATAGGAAAGTTCTTTTCCGTGCAACTGCTCCGCTACAGCGAGAGATCCGTCGACGTCAAACGCTTCTTTATAAAACACCGCGTTTTGATGCGGGTTCTCACCGTATCTCATATCCTGAGCCTTATCGAAAGCCATCGTAAATTGATCGGGGAATTCTATTCCCAATTTCTTTCTAAGATAGTTGGCGATAAGAGTATCGTAATAAGAAGTATGTTGGTATACCTTATACATAAGATAGAACTTCGTTTCTTTGGTGATTCCGCCGTTTTTGAGTTCTTCAAGAACTTTAGCGTAATCCGCAGGATCTACCATTACTGCTACGTCCTGATAATTCTTTGCCGCGCTTCTAAGCATAGTCGGTCCGCCGATATCTATATTTTCTATAGCCGTCTGCAAATCTATATTCGGTTTCTTTACCGTTTCTTTGAAAGGATAAAGATTTACCACGACGATATCTATCGGATCGATATTCATACTTTTGAGAAAATCCATATGCTCGGCGTTATCTCTCATAGCGAGAAGACCGGCGTGGACTTTTGGGTGCAAAGTCTTTACTCTGCCGTCAAGACACTCAGGGAAACCCGTAACAGAAGAAATATCTACCGCTTTAACTCCCGATTGATTGAGTACTTTCAAAGTACCGCCGGTAGAGATTATCTCGTAACCGAATTCGATTAAATTCTTTGCCAACTCAACTATACCCGTCTTATCGGATACGCTGATAAGCGCTTTCTTTGCCATTATATATACTCCTATCTTAAAATATTGTTTTTACTTTTCACTCAACATTGCCACAACTTCGGGCAATAGTTTATGCTCTTCTTCCAGCACTCTCGCCTGCAACGATTCGGGAGTATCCCCATCTTTGACAGGCACTCTTACCTGCTTTATTATTTTACCGGTATCTGCGCCGTAATCTACAAAATGAACTGTACAGCCGCTTACTTTATCTCCGCTTTCCAAAACCGAGCGGTGAACCCTGATTCCGTACATGCCTTTTCCGCAATGATTGGGGATAAGCGACGGATGAATATTTATTATTCTGTCCTTGTACTCGTCGACAAGTACGGGCGTAACAATAGCGAGATAACCCGCAAGAACTATCAAATCGATATTATACGGTTTGAGAAAATTGACTATCGCCCTATCTCTATCTTCGTTATTCTCATAGTCGCTCAAAGAAAAGGTCTTGTGATCTATCGAATGTTTCTTTGCTCTTTCGATAGCGTAAATATCCTGTTTATTCGTTACGACCGCTACGACTTGTCCGTTTATTTGTCCGCTCAATGTCGCGTCTATCACGGATTGCATATCGCTTCCGCTTCCCGACGCAAAAATCGCTATATTCTTTTTCATTATTATTGCCGATACCGTTTTACAAAATCGATACGTCCTGCGATTGCAAGACGTATCTTTGCCTTATAATTCTACCTGCCCCGCCTTATCGGTTACTTCGCCGATGACGTAAGCCTTTTCGCCCATAGCGTTCAGTTCGTCTACTACCGCGCTTGCGATAGACTTATCGACCGCCAAAACCATACCTATACCCATATTGAACGTATTGCACATCTTGCGGTCGTCAATACCCGCGATTTCCTGCAACGCTTTGAAAATTTTGGGAAGCGGATAACTTGCTCTGTCAATCTTTACTCCCATGCCCGCAGGGATAATTCTCGGCACGTTTTCGATAAATCCGCCGCCAGTAATATGAGCTATCCCCTTAATTTGGAACTTCTCTATCAAAGCAAGTATTGTCTTGACGTAAATCTTTGTCGGCGTAAGAACAAGTTCGGCGGGCGTACAACCCAAAGTAGGATTAAACTTGTTAAGGCTTTTCTTGTCTTCTCCAAAGAGTTTTCTAACAAGCGAATAACCGTTGCTATGAATTCCGCTAGAAGCAATGCCTATAAGGCTGTCGCCTACTTTAATATTTTTGCCGTTGATTATCTTATTCTTTTTTACAATGCCCACTGCAAAACCTGCAATATCATATTCATCCTGCGCATAAAAACCTGGCATTTCCGCAGTTTCTCCACCGATAAGCGCGCATCCGGACTGGCGGCAGCCTTCGCTGACGCCTTTGACTATCTCCGCCACTTTTTCGGGAACGAGTTTTGAAAGCGCGATATAGTCAAGGAAAAGCAAAGGCTTCGCTCCCTGACATACGATATCGTTCACGCACATTGCGACAGCGTCTATACCTATCGTGTCGTGCTTGTCCAGCACAAAAGCGTATTTAAGTTTAGTTCCTACTCCGTCGGTACCTGCAACCAAACAATCGCTGTCTTCCTTATCGCCCAACGCGTAAAATCCGCCGAAACTACCCAAATCGCCCAAAACGTTGTCGTTATAAGTAGTCTTGACGTATTCTTTCATCAATTTTACCGCTTTGTATCCTGCTTCTACGTCCACTCCAGCGGACTTGTAATCTATTGCCATTTTATCTTCTCCTAAATCGGTTTTGTGTGGAATTACTTTGTAAGTCCCATTCTCTTCATCATTTCTCTATAACCCTTATCGACGTCGTCCATATCTCTTCTGAATCTGTCCTTGTCGAGTTTCTCGCCCGTCTTAGCGTCCCAGAAACGGCAGGTGTCGGGAGAAATCTCGTCCGCGAGAATAATGTCGCCCTTAAATCTTCCGAATTCAAGTTTGAAGTCGATAAGTTCTACTCCTATTTCAAAGAAATACTGTTTCATAAAATCGTTTACTTTGAACGCCAAAGTCTTGATTTTCTCAATCTCTTCTTTAGTAGCGAGATTGAGCGCCAAAGCGTGATAATCGTTGATAAGCGGATCTCCAAGATCGTCGTTTTTATAACTAAATTCAATTACCGTAGTAGAAAGCGCCGTTCCTTCAGGTACGCCGTATCTTTTGGAGAATGAACCTGCCGCTCTGTTGCGGATTATAACTTCAAGGGGAACGATTTCCACTTTCTTAACGTAAGTTTCTCTTTCGTTAATTTCTTCTACGTAATGAGTGGGAACGCCTTTCTCTTCCAAAAGTCTGAACATGTGATTGCTGCATACGTTGTTTACAACGCCCTTTCCGAATATAGTTCCTTTTTTCAATCCGTTGAACGCGGTCGCGTCGTCTTTGTAAGATACCAAAACTATATCTTCGTCGGTGGTTGCGTAAACTTTTTTTGCCTTGCCTTCGTAAAGTTGAACGGTCTTTTCCATAATAATCAATTTAACTC
>JAIEEW010000168.1 GCA_029067255.1 Clostridia bacterium
GCGTACGCTCTTTCCACCATAAGCGGTATATCTTCTTCTTTGATAACGTCAATAAATTTATCAGGGATATTCATTTTCTTATTCATATCTTTTATCGCTTGAATAAACGCTTTGGCTTTCATCTCTTCGTTTTCGCCCGCGATACCGACGACGTCCGCAAGTTTAGAAAGTTTTTTATACGCGCTTTTACCGTAATATTCAAGTACTACCGGAAGAATGATCGAATTTGCCAAACCGTGCGGTGTGTGATAAAATCCGCCCAAAGTATGCGCTATCGCGTGGACGTAACCGACGTACGCTCTGGTAAACGCAACGCCTGCATAATACGATCCTGTAAGCATATTTTCTCTTGCAGTGAAATTGCTTCCGTCTTCATACGCCGCGACGAGATTGTCGAATATAAGTTTGACCGCTTTTTCCGCCATATCCTTTGTCTGTCGGGTATTGCTCTTGCCTATATACGCTTCGACTGCGTGAGTAAGCGCGTCCATACCCGTGGTAGAAGTGATATGCGGCGGTAAGCCGAGAGTAAGCGACGCGTCCATAACAGCGTAATGCGGTATGAGCGCATGGTCGTTTATCGCGTATTTCTCATGAGTCTGCGAGTTGGAAATCACGGCGGCAAGCGTAGTTTCGCTGCCCGTTCCCGCAGTTGTCGGAATCGCAACGAACATGGGCATTTTTTTTCTGACTTTAAGAAGACCTTTCATTTTTGCAACAGGCTTTTTGGGACGGGCAACGCGCGCGCCTACAACTTTCGCGCAGTCCATTGAAGAACCGCCGCCCAAAGCGACTATACAGTCGCAACCTTTTTCTTTATATACGGCAAACGCTTCTTCAACCGCGTCTATCGTGGGATTCGGCATTACCTTGTCGTATATTGCAATATCCAACCCCTGCTCCGAACAACCGTCGATAAACGGCTGAGCCATACCAAGTTTTGAAATCGTAGGTCCAACGACAAGCAAAACGCTTTTACGTCCGCTTTCTTTTATAAATTTCGCTAGGTCTTTTATTCCCCCGTCGAAATTCAAAAGTTCAGGCTGCCGCCAAGGCAGAAACGGCGAAGCGATGTAAATCGCCTTTTGAAATATTCTGTAACCCGCTTTTTGCAAAAAGTTCATATCAATCTCCTTTTTCGCCGACGATAAAGCGGCAAAATATCTACAGTTTTATTATAGTTTATTCTACTACTAATGTCAATTAAAGTTTACTCAACGCCCTATCGTATGACATATCCGCAAACTTTTCAAGCGTAGCGTCGTCGACGTCGCCCAACGCTACGCTGCTTTTGTATTTCGCTTGAACGGGCGGGCAATGCCAACCTTTTGTAATAACGTCGGGATAGGCTTCTCTTAAAAACGCAGCGGTGTTTTCATCAGTGGAAAAAGTAAAAGTATCCGCGCCCTTTAACGTAAAGACTTCAGCAAAAATTCTGTTTTTGCCGTTTTCGAATTTCCTTACTTTCACAACGGCGTAACTTTCGTCGCTGAAAGGAAAATCTAGATAAGAGCCTTCCTTTTTAAGACAGTATTCCAAAAGCGTTCGTTTGTCCATGATATATCCCCTTTTAGCGTATGCGTCAAATTATAAGAATTCAGGACGCGATGAAAATTCCATTCGCCTGCCGTCAATGGGATGAATAAAAGAAATTCTTTGACTGTGCAAAGCCTGTCTTTCAAGCGTAATCCCGTTGGGACAGATTATCGGACGGCAATTAGGGTTGTAAAGTCTATCGCAACAAAGCGGATAACCTAAATAAGAAATATGTACCCTTATTTGATGCGTCCTTCCCGTTTCCAACGAAAACTCGCAGGAAAAGTATCCGTCGTACTGCTTTGATACCCGATAGCGCGTAACCGCCCTATCTCCGTCTTGAGCAACGCGTCTTTTCATTCCATTTTCCATTCTTTGAATCGGTTTATCTATAACGCCCGTTTTATCGCCCGAGAAAGTTCCTTCGCACAAAGCGATATATTCGCGTTCTATATGACTTGCCGAAAGCAAACTGTGCGCCAGTTGATTTTTCGCAACTATCATGAGTCCCGACGTATCTCTGTCCAACCTATTTACAGGTCGATATACGAAATCCCCCCAAAGCGACGCAAGCGCGTTGGCAAGACTTCTTCCGTAATGACTTTTTCTTGGGATGACGGCAATTCCCGCCGCTTTGTCTATTACTGCCAAATCTTCGTCTTCGTATATGATATTGACCGGAACGTCCCATTTAGGAACATACTTTACGTTTTCATCCGTTAAGTAGATACAAATCCTTTCGCCGCGACTTACCCTGTCGATCACTTTTATAGGTATTTCCTTTCCGTCGTATATCTTACAGACTGCTCCAAATCGTTTTCTCAATCCTGTCCTTATAGACGAAGATACTCCTTCCGACGAAAGAACGTCGTCCGCCGCGCCGTCAAACTTCGAGATATACTCTAATCTGCGAACGTTATTCATTGTTCGTCTTCTCTCCAAAGATATTTCGACAGATCTACAAAAAAATTCTCATCGCAAACGACGCCTTCGCTAGCGAGCAATTCCGCCTGAACTTCTTCTCCGCCGAAAGCAAACGCAGGCGCGAGCCTACCCAGTCTATTTACCACTCGATGGCAAGGAATTATCCCCGGCGACGGATTTGAATGCAGCGCGTATCCAACCGCTCTCGACGCGCGCGGAGATCCCAAAATTCTTGCTATTTGACCGTACGTCGCTACCTTACCTTTCGGTATCAAAACGACTACCGAATATACTTCGTCATAAAAACTCATAACTTCACCTTTTTGTTATTATATCAAATACGCGTTTGATTTTCCACTGATTTGAGAATAAGGATAATAAAATTTACATTGAACCTATTTCGGATAGATCGAATTTCGTAGCGTCGCGGTTGTATCTTTTGAGCAAATATAAATCTTCGGGACCGTAAATGCGGTTTTTACCTTCGTTGCAAGTAAGCGTCATCGCTATACCCTTTTCTTTAAGCACTTCTTCGCTTTCTTTGCAGTATTTACCGTAAGGATAAGCGTAAATGTTTGAAGTTATCCCGATTTTTTTCAACTCGGTTATGAGTTTGTCAGTATCGTCGGATAAAACTTTTTTATAGTTGTCGCTACTTTCGCCTTTGAGTTTACCTACGCCCAAACGGGGTTTTGTATTGTGCATAGCGAAAGAATGAAGTCCGATCTCTACGCGCGGGTCGGAATTTGCGTCAACCATATCTTGCCAGCCGAAATAAATAAAATCCCCGCCGCGCGGATTATTAGTTCTATCAAATTTGGTATAGTCGCCTACGACTGAAAAAAGCGCTGAATACGAATACTCTTCCAAAAGCGGTTGAGCATACTTTATATTATTGAGATAACCGTCGTCAAAAGTAAGAATCACCGCTTTATCCGGCAATTTTCTTCCCGCGTATACGGTTTTTATAACGTAATCGCAACTTACTACGTTGTAACCGCGCGTTTTCAGATACTCAAAGTCTCTTCTTAAATGATTTTGATTTATGCAGTATACGCTCTCTTTTCTGTTGGGCGCTAACGTATTGTGATACATCAATATTCTCAATTCCCCCAGACATTCGCTTTCCTTAGTTAGGCGCGATACGTCTACGCAAGTATCTACCGTTGTTCTCTCGCCCGCAAAGGAAAATGCGGCAATGCCTGACGTCAACACACATACAAACGCTACTACCAATATTTTCTTCATATCAATTCCTCATTCGCGTATATTGTGTTTCTAAGTGAAAGATTTATGCAATTCTATGCGTTGACTGCGCTTGTCATGACTTCGCCTATACGACGGCATAGATCTTCGCAATATTCTTGCGACAGCAACAGTTTTTCATCCTGTGGGTTGGAAATAAAACCGCATTCAATTATTATTGACGGAACTTTTACGCACTTTGTTATAAAAAGATCGCCGCTTATCGCTTCGTAATCGCTCCTGTTGCCATATACCGCGTTTATATTTTCATTTAGATGTTTCTGCATAAGAGTAGCAAAATCTTTACCTATACCGCTGTCATCGTAAAAAACCTGAACACCGCGTCTTGAACTGTCGGAAAACCTATTGACGTGCAAACTTATTACCGCAGTCGGATTTGCTTCTACAATGATCTTTTTTCTTGCCTGCATATCCAGTCTTTTTACGTTGTTGAGCGC
>JAIEEW010000169.1 GCA_029067255.1 Clostridia bacterium
ATTCAAATTATACCGTTATTCTCAGCGAAAACAGCGATATGAGCAAAGCAATCGCTTACAGTTCGCCTACTAACAGCGTGAATATTATCAATCTAAAAATCGCTACGACTTACTTCTGGCAAATACAAAACGGCGATTATAATAGCGAGATATATCAATTTGACGTATCCGGCGACGCTCCCAGAAATATTTCCGTAGACGGCGTAACAAACGTAAGAGATCTGGGCGGTTGGCAAACAACGGACGGAAAACGCGTCAAACAAGGTCTTATATACCGTTGCGGACGTCTCAATGAAAGTTCCGCAAACTCTCCTATAATAGAAATTACCAACGACGGCATAAAGACTATGCGAGACTTTCTCAGTATTAAAAGCGAAATAGACTTGCGAGAAAATATCAACGGCGAAATCGGCGGAATCACTTCAAGTCCGCTTGGAGAAGGCGTCAATTATTATAATCTTCCTATGGAATGGGACGGCAATATCTTTTTGGATAATCGGCAGGAGATTTTGAACATATTTTCCCTTTTCGCAGACGAAAATAATTATCCGCTAATATTCCATTGCAACATTGGCACGGACAGAACGGGCATGATATCTTTCCTGATCAACGCTTTGCTCGGCGTAAGCGAAGACGACCTGATCAAAGACTATTTGTTTTCTAATTTGGGAAATATAGGCGGAACAAGAAAAAAATCCGGCATAACAGACAGCCCGTATTATAAGATTATACAAAATTCGCAAGGAGATGATTTGCAAGAGAAAACTTTCAACGCATTGATCGATTTCGGCATACCAAAATGGCAACTTGATAAAATTATCTCATTGCTCTCTCAATAAACCTATAAATAATTGATTTCCCTATTCAAAATTTACTGATAATGCTATACTCTTTGATTTTATTAAAAAGCCTATATAATATATTATATTTTTACTAAATATCAGGCGTTTTCTCTTGACTTTATTGCAAATTTTATGGTAATATGCTTACTGAGCCGCATGAGTAGGGTATCAAAGAGTCTTTATGACCACCCGTTTCAGCGAGACTGGTAAGAGGAGGTAATTCAATGTACGCAATCGTTTTGACAGGCGGCAAACAATACAAGGTATCCGAAAACGAGATTATCAAAGTTGAAAAACTTGATAAGCAAGTCGGCGAGAAGGTAGAACTTGACGTTGTTATGCTCAACAATGACGGCAAAATCGCTTGCGGTAACGAAGTGGCTAAATCCAAAGTCGTTGCCGAGGTTATTGCTCAGGACAAGGCAAAGAAAATCGTTGTCTTCAAATACAAGTCCAAAAAGAATATCCGCAAGCGTCAAGGTCATAGACAGCCGTTCACCGCTTTGAAAGTCGTAGAGATCAAGGCATAATGACCAAAGTCAGTATTACAAAACAAGACAACAGCATTGTCAAGATAGAATGCAGCGGGCACACCGGTTACGGCGTTCACGGCGAAGACGTAGTATGTTCTGCCCTATCGTCCGTTGTTCAAACCGCAATCTTAGGGCTGTTTGGCGTAGCGGGAGTCAACGTAGACTACGTTACCAACGCCGACAAAGGCTATCTCAAAGCAGTCCTTCCTAATAATCTTGACAGCGCTACAAGGCACGACTGCGACGTTATTCTCAATACTATGTTGTTGGGCATATCGGATTTGCACGAAGGCTTTTCTGATTTTATAGAATTGGAGGTAAAGTGATATGTTTATTAACATTCAGTTATTTGCTCATAAAAAGGGTGTCGGTAGTTCAAGAAACGGTAGAGATTCCGAATCCAAAAGACTCGGACCAAAAAGATCCGACGGTCAGTTCGTATTAGCAGGCAACATTCTCGTAAGACAAAGGGGTACCAAATTCCATGTCGGCAACAATGTCGGAATAGGAAAAGACGATACTCTCTACGCTCTTATTGACGGCGTTGTAAGATTCGAACGTAAAGGCAAGGATAAGAAGCAAGTAAGCGTATACGCAAAAGAAGCGTAAAAACCAAATTTTTGAAAAGCAAAGCGTCGCATTATGCGACGCTTTTTATTTATCCAGCAATTAAAAAATCATAAATGTTTTATCAAACGCGAAATCTGCGTTTTACTCCGATTTCGGTCGGACTTAATATACTGATTGTTATTAAACTAGATATTTCGACTTCGCTTTTCCCGACCAAACGTAAAATCTACGCTTCACTACGATTTTAGTCGGACTTATATACTGATTGTTATTAGACTAGATATTTCGACTCCGCTGTCGCTACGCTCAATATGACGGTAGAATAGCGAAAGCCAGTCTTCTCTCCCGTCATTTCGACCGCAGTGGAGAAATCTAGTCCTATTATTTATCCGTATTATTATTTACGCTTCATGGAGCGTTGCTCCTTCAAATACTCATTGTACCTTTCTATCTGATCTTCCCTAAGATCTATCATCTCTTTCGCTGTCGCCAACGCTTGAGCGTCCCCGACTATCAACTCGCTTTCTTTGACCTTTACTTTCGTTCCTTCGCTTCCCGCGTTTCTTCTTATGTCTTTGAAATACTCGTCTTCCATCTTGAACAACGCTACCGTACAGTCTTTCTTTATTGTCAATTTTACTAGCGGATTTACTGAAGACTGTCCCAGCAAGATATAATACGTCGACTTCTTCTCTTTGCATTTATCCTTGCTCATTGCGTATTCTTTTATAGTATCAAAGAACTTCTTTTGTTTAGCGGACAGTTTCGCGTACGCTTCGTCTAAAGTCAGTCTAGGAGCCGTTACTCTCGGTTTGGAAACAGGCTTTTCGGCAGGAATCTCTACTATCTTCTCGACTACCTTTTCCACTTCGACAGGTACTTCTACCTTTACTTCTTTGACAACTTCTTTCTCAACAATCTTCTCGACTTCTACCGGTACTTCCACTATCTTTTCGACGGGAACTTCTTTTTCTACTATCTTTTCTACTTCAACAGGCACTTCTACGCAGACTTCTTTTTCAATCACTTGCGTTTCGGCAGGTTTGATTGCGGAAAGTTCAAGTATTTTCTCCATTAGTTTTTCTTGATTATGAAGAAGTTGCTTTATCGTCCCGTCGTTTTCTTCCGTCTTCGCCACCACTTTGAGTATGGTTTCGTCAGAAGCCGAAGGTTGAATTTTACTTGCCAACTTTTCAAGTATCTCTTCGCTTACGTTCGCCGAAGCGACTTCCTTCTCAACTACGCGTTCGACAGGACGTTGTTCAGAGAGTTTTTTCATAAGTTTCTCTATGCGCTCTTCGTTTTTCTCATTCTGCTCCATTAGTTTCTGTACTAGTTCGTCGTTTACAGACGCTTGTTGCGGAAGCATTTGTTGCATTCCCGGCAATAACGCTGTCATTGTTTCTGACACTATTCCGCGTATCTCTTCCGTTCCGATTCCTTGCTGAGCATACGCGTAACCTTGCGACTGATTGTTGCCGGCTCCCATCATACGCATATACATCATTTTCATATCTTCTTCTTTCTTACGCTCATATTCGTCTTTCGCGTCTTCAAGGTCTTCTTCCGCTTTGTTCCTTCTCTTCTGCGATATCAGCATAAACACAAACGTCAATACCGCTACGCCCATAAGCAGT
>JAIEEW010000017.1 GCA_029067255.1 Clostridia bacterium
CTGGTATAATATACTTGTTCCGCGCTAAGACTTTCCGACTTACGTTGAAAAGTTTCGTTCCTAATTTCAAGGTATTTGCAGGAGCCGTCAAACTCGGCCTATCTTCTTTTATAACGCAAATGACGATAGTTATTATTTCGCTCGTATGCAATATCATGCTTGCAAAATACGGATCTATGTCGCAATACGGCGCGGATATACCCATTGCCGTAATAGGAATAGAAAGCAAGGTGTTCACTGTTGTGATCAATATCGTCGTAGGCATAATTCTCGGCTGTCAACCGATCATAGGATATAACATCGGCGCAAAAAATATCGATAGAGTTAAAAAACTGTATAAAGCGAATTTGCTTTGCACGCTTATAGTGGGCGTAGTCGCAACGCTGTTGTTTGAACTTGCGCCCAACGCCGTCGTAGGAATATTCGGCAAGCCTACGAATATCCCCAACCCCGACGATTATTGGGACTTTGCGCAAAAAACTTTCCGTATATTCCTTGCGTTGGTAACGTTTACCTGTACTATCAAAATGTCGTCGATATTCTTTCAAGCGGTGGGCAAACCCGTCTTCGCGGTATTGACTTCGCTCATAAGAGATATAATTTGCTTTGTACCGCTGATATGTATTATGCCGCTTTTCAACGGAATCGACGGAATACTGCTGTCGGCGCCGATAGCCGATTTAATCGCTATGGCTATTACCGTTATTTTGACTATCGTTTATTTTGCAAAACTGAAAAAGAATAATACAACGTTGCAATAACAAAAATTACAAAACAATCAATACCAGTCGTGCTTCTCGTTTCTGTCAAGCGCGGCTATCGCCGACATTTCACCGTCGGTAAGCGAGAAGTGAAAAACGGATATATTTTCGCGTATATGGTCTGGATTCGACGAGCCGGGAATAGCGACTACTCCTCGTTGCAAATGCCAACGCAGAACTACTTGAGCGGGCATAACGCCATGCGCTTGCGCAATTTCGACAATCGTTTCGTTCCCCAAAATCGCGGACGTATATCCCCTTCCGCCAAACGGATACCACGCTTGCATAACAATACCAAGATCATGCATATAGGGAACGACTTCTTTCTCCTGATAATATGGATGTATCTCATTTTGTATCAGCGCGGGCATTATGTTTACTTTGGATATAAAGTCGTCTATTTCTTCTATATACCAGTTGGACAAACCTATTGATCTGACTTTACCCTGCTCCACGAATTTTTCAATTGCCTTATATGCGTTCACGTCGTTCGCGCCAGGGTGATGCAAAAGCATCATATCTATGTAACCTATGTCCAAAGCGTCCAGAGCGTCTTGTATCGCTTTTTCGGGTTGGGAAAATTGAGCGCCGGGATAAATCTTCGTGATCACGAAAATCTCTTCTCTGTCAATGCCGCTGCGACGTACCGCTTCGCCCACTTCTTTTTCATTTCCGTACATATACGCGGTATCAATCAAGCGTACTCCGCTTTCAAGCGCCGACAGCACGGAATTTACGCACGTTTCGCCGCGCAACGAATACGTCCCTATCCCGAGAACGGGCATTTCATACCCGCTATTGAGAGTAACGGTAGGCGCGCGTCCGTTTTCACCGTTGTCCAAATCAAATACTGAGACGTCAGACGCGAGTTTTATATCCAGACTTTCAATCCACTCTGCGACGGATTTTTGAGAAGTCCCTGACGGAAAACGCTTACCCGCAATCCACCGCGCGTTATTCGCGAGCGAATGTAGATTCGTATCGCTACTTCCGATCCCGCTACTGTGCGACGTGCAAAACGGAACTATGGTTTTGCCTGAAAAATCGTAACTTTCCAAAAACGTAGAGATAATACGCGGCGCTTGTCCATGCCATATCGGATAACCTAAAAATATTACGTCGTACTGTTCCATATTCTCCACGCTTCCGTTTATAGCGGGACGGGCTGACGGATCATCTTGCTCGCGGTCTGCTCTTCCGTTTGTATAATATTTCAAGTCTTCAGCAGTATACGGCGTTTGGGGTACGATTTCGTAAAGCGTACCTTTGGTTTCAGTTCCGATTAGTTTTGCTATGGATTCGGTAGTATTCGTGCAGGAAAAGTAAGCAATCAGAACGTCGGAAGACGCTTCTGCGGGCGGATTTGCCGTCCCGTCGGAATTTCCGTTTCCCCCGCTCGTTTCACCGTTACTACCGCCATTACCA
>JAIEEW010000170.1 GCA_029067255.1 Clostridia bacterium
CTTAAAATCCCTCGAAGGCGACTTCGTACCGGTTCAAGTCCGGTCAGCAGCACCACAGACGGCAAGATTGCTGTCTATATAAGACGCAAAACGGCAATAAATTACCTTTTTGCATCTTAAAATTATGCAACTTGCCTTACGGAGCATAGACAGGATAGTCCGAAATAGTAACGCTCAAAAGTTCGCTAGATCGTCGCGTTGCTCCTTACAAGTCCGCTCAATCAGCACCACAAGCGGCAAGATTGCTGTCAAACAACTTAATAAATCGGGGTGTAGCGCAGTTTGGTAGCGCGCTTGGTTCGGGACCAAGAGGCCGTGGGTTCGAATCCCGCCACTCCGACCAACGAAAAGACTTGCGAAAGCAAGTCTTTAATGTTTACCTACGTGGGCGGGACAAAATCCCGCCGCTTTTGTTATAGAAACTCTAATTTGTCTTGACAAAATAGTCGGTATAACGGTATGGGGAACAGAATAGGGAAGTTAATCAATAAAATTAGCGCTTGCAATCCAAAACGGAAAAGTAGCGCTTATTTTTATGTTTTGAAAACGAAAGACAACTTCTATTTTACTTTAGCGTAAGACTATGGTTAACATCAGTTTTCGGAAATTTTACTATATAATTTTCTTAACATTTGAAATCAAAAGCGGATATAAAAATATTGACTCAAATTCGTTGACTCTAAGTCAATGAATGTATTATAATCTAATTGCAATACAAGTTACGGAGTTTTGAAAATGACAAATCGACAGAAAGCAGCGCAGGAAACAAGAAGAAAAATAGTCGAAGCGGCAAAAAAGATTATTTGTGAAAAAGGACTCGCAAATACATCGATCGACGAAATTACCGAAGCGTGCGGCGTGGCAAAAGGTTCGTTCTATACATATTTTAAGCGGAAAGAAGACATTGTTTTTGAATTGAGCCGTGGAATGTTTGACGAAATACTTGATAATGCCAAAAATTGCAGCGGAACATTTTTGGATAAACTACAAAACTATATGACAGAATTTGCAATTTATATTGAAAAATCGAGCGTTAAACTAACGCAAGAATGGATAAAAAACGTTGTTGCTCCTGAATCTATACCAAACGGATATGAAAACAATAAACTTGAAATTGATATTAATAATACCATGAATTTATTGCAATACGGCGTAGAAATTGGCGAACTGAAAAAGGATTGTCCTATTACACAACTTGCGCGTATGATTACTGATTTATTATACGGACAGATGCTATGTTGGAGCATGAGCGACGGAGTGTATAGTTATAAGGAAAGAACGCAAGAATTTTGCAAAATGTCATTGTACTCGATTTTCAAAAATTATTTAATAAATAAGGAGATATAGTTATGAAAAAAATTTTACTTAATAATGGAAGTATGATGCCCGCTGTCGGCATAGGAACGTTTATGATTTCTCCCAAAGATGCTGAAATCTGCGTATGCGAAGCGTTGAAAATGGGGTATAGGCTTGTTGATACCGCTAATGCCTACGTTAACGAAAGAGCAGTGGGCAGAGCAATTAAAGCGTCTGGGGTAAAAAGAGAAGAAATTTTTGTAAGCACAAAGATTTGGGCGACGGAATATCTCAATCCTAATGCCGTTGAGCAAACGTTGGAAAGACTTGGTTTGGACTATGTTGACCTATTATTTATTCATCAGCCTACCGAACATTATATGGAAGGCTATAAAATGATTGAGAAAGCCGTAAAGAACGGCAAGGTTAAGTCAATCGGTATATCAAACTGCGAAGGCAAATATCTTGACAATATTTTGGTGAACTGTGAAATTAAGCCGCAAGTAATGCAAGCGGAGGCGCATCCGTATTTTACGCAAGCCGATCTTATGTCCGAACTAAATAAATACGGTATTAAACTTATGAGTTGGTACCCGTTGGGACACAGCGATGTAAGTCTTATCAATGAACCCGTATTTGCCGAACTTGGAAAAAAATATGGCAAATCTCCTATACAAATAATACTTCGATGGCATTTGGAAATGGGGTTTTGCGTAATACCTGGAACAAGCAAAGTAAATCATGTTAGAGACAATTTTGATATTCAAGATTTTTCGCTGACTAATGAAGATATGGAGAAAATTGCGAAGATCAATAAAAACAAAAGATATTATTACCGGACGGATGAAATGCTAAAATCGTTTGCAACAATGAAGCCGTCTTATGAAAAGTAAAGATTAAGATCTAACATAGTCATAACCAACAAGGCAGAAAATAATTTTCTGCCTTGTTGGTTTATTGATATTGTTATCAGATAAATATTCTTCAAACGGAATATTACCTAGACCGTTTTGTTGCTCGTTGAGAACGTAATCGTACTCGGGCAATATCGCGGTATCAAATTCGTCTTTAGGCGAACATGCTGTTAAACTAATGAAAAGTATAGTCAATAAAGTTAATGCAAATACCTTTTTCATAAAATCCCCATTTCAATATAAGTTTAAATATATTATAACATATCTATCAATGTATTTTCAATGAGAATGTTGGGCATTTTATAAATTGGATCAAGGTATATGATTTTAATGGTTTATAACCGTTGACAAACGTTGAAAAGCGGAATATAATATAAGCATTGAGGGAGTAGTTGGCGCTAATGCGTTGCAAGTCAACATACTGATAGAAATATCTGGCTTGTATTAAATAACGAGACTCACGTTGGCTTTGCCATACGTTGGGTCGAAAACCGGAGTATGGCGAAAGCGCTATACTTTTTTTATTTCGGAGGAGATATGTTTCACGCGGTTGGGTTGGGATTAGGACTTGCAATGGACGCGTCTTGCGTGTCGATGACAAACGCTATGGTTGAAAAAAATATGAAGATATTCAAAGCCTTAGTTATTGCTTTGATATTTGGAGTATTTCAGTTTGCCATGCCGCTGATAGGCTATTTTCTCGGGTCGTTGATGCAGAGTTATCTTACTGCGTTTATTCCCATTATCGCGTTGGTATTTTTAAGCGCAATAGGTATAAAAATGATAATTGAATGCGTAAGAGAAAAGAAAAAAGGCGAAGAGTTGAAAGAAAAGAAAATAACTCCGATCGAAATTCTCGTTCAGGCGATAGCGACTTCGATAGACGCGTTGAGCGTGGGGGTGCTGTATATTGCGGAAGGAATAACTAAAGCGTTGATTTCTTTTTCAATAATAGGCGGAATAACTGTCGCGTTGAGTTTTGCCGCGTTTTTTATAGGTAAAAAATTCGGCGCTTGGCTCAAAAATAAGGCTTGTATAGCAGGCGGTATTATTTTGATACTGATAGGTCTTGAAATTTTTATCGAGTCATTTTTCGTCTAGCCGCAAAGTCGTTAAGTAGGAAATAGTAATTGTAGATAATATGTTGGATAAATAATGAATTCGACAATTGAAAATTTAGTATATAAAGGATAAATATTATGATAGGAATTACTTTGGAAAAAATGCAGATTTCGCAGTTGGAAAGAATGTCCGCACTAGCAAGAAAAATATTCAAAGAGCATTACGATCCCATCGTAGGGGCAGAAACAAACGATTATATGATAGAGAAGTACCAGTCGGCGAGTGGGATCGCCAATGAAGTGGAATGCGGCGCGCAATACTTTTTTGTAAGACATAACGGTCAGGATATAGGCATTGTGGCGACTGATGTAAAAAGCAAGTATATGTATCTTAGTAAATTCTATTTGGCGAAAGAGTTTAGGGGACACGGATATTCGCGCGAAATGATGAATTTCGTAGAAAATCAAGCGATAGAGAATGGATTGAACAGGATTAGGCTGAACGTAAACGCAGGTAATTTCAATACGATAGAGACGTATCGTCATTTTGGATTCGAGATCGTGGAAGAGTTGCAAAAAGACGTAGGCGGCGGATACAGCGTCCACGATTACGTTATGGAACGCAAACTCAGTAAGGCGTAAAAAATGCAAAAATCTTGCATAAATTGAAAAGAACAGGGCAAATTTTGCGTATTTATTCAGTTTTATACAATATTTTGCATAAAACTGCTAAATATTGAATTTTTATGCATATTTATGCGAAAAATGTGAAAATATATTAAAATTATGTATAAAACAGTTGCTATATTGAGTTTTAAGTGATAAAATATCAGTGTAAAAAATTTATGAGAGGTCATATAATATGAAAAAGAAAGTTTTAATAGCTCTTTTGATTGTGGCAATCGTGAGCGTTAGCGTTATGGCGCTTGCAGGCTGTAATGACAAGGGCGTTAAAGTAGGATTCCAAACGGGTACTACGGGACAAAGTTATACAGAAGAATATAAGAATCTTACCGGCGTTCAATATCAGAATGCTACTAACGCAGTTCAAGATATGGTTAACGGAAGAATAAAGTATGTTATTACAGATATTGCTCCCGCTAAAGCGATAGCAAGTCAGGCTAACTTCAGCGGCAAGGTAAAAGTAATAGATATCGCTCTTACCGACGAAATATACTGTTTTGCGGTAAACAAAGATAACGACGCGTTAAAAGCGCAACTCAACGAGTTTATGATAAATAACAGTGAAGAACTCAAATCTTTGCAAGAAGCGTATATTGCTGGAACTAACGACGTTAAGAAAATACCTAAGGGTAATAAGAATGCTGAAAACGCTTTAATAGTCGCTACTAACGCCGAATTTGCTCCTTTTGAATACATGATCGGAGAAGATTTTGCGGGTTACGATATGGAAGTTATGCAGATGTTCTGTAAAGAATACGGTTACGAGTTGGTAATCGAAAATATGGATTTTGACGCTGTAGTATCAAGCGTTAATCTTAAAAAAGCCGATATCGGAGCGGCAGCGTTGACTTTTGACGAAGATCGCGCTAAGTTGGTCAATTTTACCGATAAGTATTACGAATCCACACAGGTAATAATCTGTATGGCCGACGATACTACGTTTGACGATTGTAAAACTAGGGAAGATGTTGAGAAAATACTCAACTCGCTGAGTTAATATATATGGATATAAAAGCGGCGTGGGATGGTTTTATAAACCAAATGATAACCAACAAAGGTTATACGAGAGTGCTGACCGGTTTGGGCAACACTCTCTTGATAGCCGTAGTGGGACTTGCAATAGGTATCTTTATAGGTACCTTGCTTGCTATTACAAAGGTTGTTCCGCAAGATAAGTGTCCCGCCAAAATGTTTTCCAAATTGACGGATATTTACGTTGCGCTTTTCAGAGGCACGCCTATGGTAGTGCAACTTTTGATAATGTACTACGTGCTTTTTCCACTTATAGGTTTGGGAGATCTTTCGTCTGTGGCGGTGGCTATTATCGCTTTCGGTATGAATAGCGGAGCGTATGTGTGCGAAATAATGAGAAGCGGTATTCTTTCCGTCGATTCCGGACAAACGGAAGCGGGCAGAGCGTTGGGATTAAATTCATCTCGCACTATGATGAGCATTGTGTTGCCGCAGGCGGTCAAAAATATATTGCCTACGCTCGGCAACGAATTGATATCGCTTATCAAGGAAACTTCCGTAGTATCGTTTATTGCGGTAATAGATTTGACGAATGCGTTTAGAACTATAGCGACAGGTAGTTATGAATATATTATACCTTATATAGTGTTGGCGCTTTGTTATTTGGTAATAGTATTTATATTTACGATATTGATAAGACTTTTGGAAAGGAGGTTGCGCGCAAGTGAAAAAAGATAAAGACGAGATGGAAGAACTCGAAAAGAAAAGCGATCGCAAGAAAAAGACCGAAACCAAGAGCGATAGCAAGTCGGATAAGAAAAAGAAAGACGATAAAAAATCTGATAAGAAGAAATCAAAAGACAAGAAGTCTTCAAAAGGCAGTAAGAAAAAATCCGATAAGAAAGGTAAAACGAACAAGACGGCAGAAAAGAAGATCCGTAAGAGAAAAGGCAAGAACGCCGAGCAGAAGATTGACGAAAATAAACCGCTCTATTTTGTAACGGACAGCGATATAGAAAATAATAACGATATTATTATCGGCTTAAAGAATGTCTATAAGTATTTCGGAAAGTTGAAAGTGCTCAACGGCATTTCCTGCGATATAAAGCGCGGTGAAAAGGTCGCCATTATCGGGCCGTCCGGAAGCGGCAAAAGCACGTTGCTAAGATGTATGAACTTGCTGGAAGAGCCTACGTTTGGAGAAGTATGGCTGGAAGATAAACTAATCACTCGCATCGATCCATACTTGCATAAAGATTTGATAAAGAGAAGCGATACTTATAAAAAACTTCTCGAGAGCGAATTGAAGAAAGAGTTGGAGATTCCACGCAATAAAAAGACAAATCTTGATAATTTGTCGGCGCAAGTCCCCGCAGAGAAACTTACGGAACTTTCGCAAAACATAATAAGAGAGATAAAAGTCGAAGATATGCTTAAAAAGCATGAGGGTAGGGAAACCAGAGTCGTGCGTAGAGCGTATCGCAAGATGCATAGACTCAATATCAACAAGGCAAGACAGCGCGTGGGTATGGTGTTCCAGCATTTTAATCTGTTCAACAATCTTACGATTTTGGAGAATATGATTCTTGCGCCAGTGAAACTTAAACTCAAAAAGAAGAAAGAAGCGACGGCAAAGGCTTGTCAACTTTTGGAAAGAATAGGACTTATCGATAAAAAGGACGAATATCCGTCTAAATTATCCGGCGGACAGAAGCAAAGAGTAGCGATAGCGAG
>JAIEEW010000171.1 GCA_029067255.1 Clostridia bacterium
TCGTCTATTATCAAATTTTTCTGACTTTGCAACGTTATTTAGCTTCTGTATTCTATCGACACCGATTCGCCGTCAACGTACATTATCTTATGTCCAACGTCTGTAAGATCCGAGCCTTCCGAGAAATCGCCCAAAGGCAATACGCTCACGTTGTACGTTCCGATATCCTTTACCAAATCGGTAATATCGAATTTTGTATTCTGTTCTCCGTCCTGAACAGCCGCAACTTCGCCGTTTATCATAAGTTTGTATCCCGACGCGTGTTTTACGCTTGCAACGTTACAGAAAATCCTATTTCCGTGCTCTTCGATATTTATATCGACAGGACGGACAAGTTTTTCAACGTAAATAACGTTTTTACAGTTCTTAATAAGGTGCGATTTTTGGTTGTCGCGATAAATTACGAGAGTATTGATATCCTGATAGGTATTGCAGGAATGTCCTTCTTGCATATTTACCTGCGCTCCGCCCAGTATAGCGTTGGTGATAGTTCCTGCAATCGTTGCCCTACTCAAATCGTCAAGCATGACCGTAGCCAAGTTGCTCGATAAACTAGCCGTAAGATTACTTGCGGTAAGTTGCAACGTATTCGTTATGGAAACGCCGCTGTCGATCAAAACTTCTTTTGCGTTGTAAATATCTATAACGCTTGTAGCCGAGCCGGATATATTGCCGGAAAATCTTACGTTCTCCGCCATTATGCTCATATCCATTTTGGTAAACTCGCCGTTCATAAAACTTCCGACGCGCAAAGACTTTGCTGTTACGATAATGTTTTCGCAAGATATATCCGCCATTATTACAACGTCTGTGTTAGGCGCTGAAATGCTTATATTCTTTGCTTTGAGCGACGCCTTCTTTGACGTATACTCATCGTCAGATTTTCTCGTTCCTATATAAAGCGTGCCGCTTTTGGACGTGTTGATCGTAAAATCCCCATCTACCGTCAAAGAATGTTTGTTCATATCTATGCTATAAACGTCGTCGCCTTCTATCAAAAGGCTTTCGCAAGCGACGTTTTTGTCAAGCATATAGAAATACTTACCCAAATCTCCGACCTTATCGCCCGCGACAAACTGATCCGCGTTCTTTACGAAAATTCTGGGTTTGCAATAAAATACAACAGGCAAAACGATACTAAGCACTATCGCCACTATACACAGCGAAGCCGCAATAGCGATTATGCTCTTTTTCTTTTTGCTCATCGATTTATTAGATTTGATTTTCTTTTTTGAATTGACGATTTCTTCTTCCGCGTACTCCTTTTCACCAGACGGTTCTACGCTATCTTCGGACGTTTCGTCGTCTACGCTTTCATACGCTTCCGCCGGTTCGGGTTGCTCGTCTGTTATCGCAACATTCGAATCAACGCCGTCTTGAACGACAACGTCGGTTTCTTCGTTTGCAATTTCATTTTGAACTCCGTCGATACTATCGAAATTCTCGATATCGACTTCTTCGTTTTTTATTTCGTCAACGTCGTTGTAGTCTTCCATGACATCACTCCTTCAAAAATTTATTTATCAAAGACTCTCCGTCTTCGTAATAATTTCCGCTTTGCTTACAGGTTTTTTCATTGTACTCGGCAAACCCGCTGCTCTTTACTTCGTCGCTCGAATATATTATAAACGGAACGGCGTCTCGCGTGTGCGTCTTCAACGCCAAAGGCGTCGGATGATCGGGCGCGATCAATATTTTGTAACTCTCGCCCAACGCGTCGAGTTGTTCGACAATATACTTGACCACTATCGAATCAATAAGTTCGATAGACTTTACTTTGTTTTCGACGTCGCCTTGATGTCCGCATTCGTCAGGTGCTTCCATGTGTATATAGACGTAATCGTAACCGTCTTTCAAAGCGTTTACAGCGTATTCCGCTTTGCCTTTGAAATTGGTATGATACGTTCCCGTTGCGCCGGGCACTTCGATCACGTTCATCTTCGCGCCGATACCTATGCCTTTGATCAAATCAACTGCGGAAATCACGCAACCTTTCAGTCCGTACTTTTCTTCAAACGACGTAAGCGCAGGTTTTGTGCCTTCTCCCCAAAGCCAAATGCTGTTGGCAGGATTCTTACCTTCCGCGATACGTTTTATATTCACGGGATGATCTTTGAGAATAGCGTACGACTCTACCATTAGTCGAGTCATTATCTCGCCGTATCTTCCCTTTGGTAAATACTCTTTTATATATTTGTCGGATATATCGTGCGGCGGAGTAAAATCAGTACCCAACTGCGCGTCGTGAACTACCAAACAGTGGCGATAACTTACTCCCGCGTAAAAATCCAGTTTCTCCGTCGAAAGTCTGCTTGCGACGTATTCTATCAATTCTTTGGCTTCCTGCGTAGAAATTTCGCCAGCGGAATAATCCGCCATACGTTTATCTTCGTAGTTTTTCTCGTCAGACAGCGTAACGAGATTACACCTTATCGCTATGTCGCTATCCTTCAAATCAATACCTATGGACAGCGCTTCAAGCGGCGAACGTCCCGAATAATACTTATCGGGCGCATAACCCATCATAGAAAGATTAGCGACGTCGCTTCCCGGTTTAAGATTGTCGGGAACGGTCTTGACAAGTCCTATCTCGCCTTTCTCGCAAAGTCTGTCAATATTCGGTTTGACGGCAACGTCAAGCGGGGTCTTGCCGCCCAACGCTTCGTTTGGGTAATCTGCCATTCCATCGCCCAAAATCACCACATATTTCATATTATTCACCTTTTATACGCTCTTTTGCATATCTTTGCAAAAAACTTTCCGCAAAGGTCGTTTGCGGTCAAGTCAATTATATTATATATATAAACCAAAGTCAAATAAGAAATCCGCTTTTTTAACCATTAAGAGTAAAATTTCTATTAATTCTTCGCGCAGTCGCGAAAAAAAGTACGGATTTCCATTTCCTTTATATCGGTATTCTTACCGTGAACGCCGAGCCTTTTCCTTCTTCGCTTTCCACCGTTATAGAGCAGTGCGAATTATCAAGTATTCTCTTTACCAACGCAAGTCCCAGTCCATTTCCTTCTTTCGCTCTGGACATATCGCCTTGATAAAACTTCTCAAATATTCTTTTCCGAGTTTCATCCGACATACCCGCGCCGTTGTCTTTAATTACGAATACGACTTCCTTTTCATATTTTTTGAGAACTATATTTATATCTCCCCCTTCGTTGGAAAACTTTATTGCGTTGGAGATAAGATTTTGCCAAACATGGGCAAAAAGCGTTTCGTCATAAAAAATGGTTACTTCGTCAAGATCAAGATTAATATTGATATTCTTTTCGCTCCATTTAGATTCCTGCGCTATTATAGCCATTCTGATCTGCTCGTCTATTCTAAATTCGCCCGGCTCCAAAATAGCGTGGTTTTCCAGTTTGCTTAATCTCAAAATATTAGACGTGAGATTAGTAAGAGAATCAGTCGACTCGATTATATTTTCGCAATACTCTACTAGTTGGCCTTTGGATTCGCAGTTTTTTATCAACTCGGCGTAGCCTTTTATGTTGGCTAGCGGCGTTTTGAACTCGTGAGAGATGTTGGTTACGAAATCGCTGCCGAGCATTTTATTTTTGTCAAGTTCGTTGACCATTATATTAAAGTTGTGGATAAGCGTGGAAAGTTCGTCCGTCTTAAACTCGCCGTTTTTCTTTGTTTTCTCTTTCAGTTGAACGGAAAAATCGCCGTGCGCAACTCTTTTCGTAACGTCGCATAAATCGCGCATAGGCGTAAAAAACGCAATATTTACTATCATCGAAAGCACTATTCCTATCGCCAGAGCCGCTATAACCGCTATAATGATAGTCCACCACGTATCTTCAATTTGTACGTTGAAATATTCAAGTATATAGTAAGCGCCCGAAAAAATTCCCGACGCCGCTATAATAGATACGAAACTCGCAACGCTGAGTTTCAGAAACAAATCGTTTTTAGTCTTTTTTTGCATTTCAATCCCCTATTTGCGTTTTTTGACAGCCTTATATCCCAAACCCCTTATAGTCGCTATTTCAAAATCTTCATTGTTTTTGAACTTCTCGCGAATACGCGTTATATGCACGTCAACCGTTCTTTCGACAGTATCGCTA
>JAIEEW010000172.1 GCA_029067255.1 Clostridia bacterium
TCAAGAAGTTTTGCAACTCGTAAAATCAAAATGTCTTTCCGTAAAATCGGTAAGCGCGGTTATTATGGCTCAAAAGCCAAAACTTTCCCCGCATATACCCGCAATACAATCAAACCTTGCCGAAATAATCGGAATAGACGCAAACAACGTGAGCGTAACCGCTACCACTACTGAAAAACTCGGCATGGTAGGACGGGAAGAAGGAATAAGCGTAAGCAGCGCGGCAGTGTTGCGTAAAATCTAGACGCAAGTAAAAAGGGACGCTTCCGCGTCCCTTTGATTTTAATTTTTATCTTGCAATACCCCATTCTTCTCTTCGACAAATTCTTTTGCCGCTTTTATGTATTTCTTTACAAGTAACACTTCCGAATACACCAGTACGGCAACAACGCCCAAACATATCAAAGTCAATAATATCGCAGGGAAAATTTTTGCGCTTTCCAACATAAAACTTGCGACGACGTATTTAGCCGAGCAAACGAAAATCAGCAGCGCTACGATACCGACCGCAATAATGCCTACAACGGCAAGCGCGCTGAACGGAATAAAAAACAGCCATTGATAAAGCAACATATCTCTTTTTTTCTTATCCATAATTATATCTTATCACAAAACAATAAAATTTGCCAGCGTTTTCATATTATTATATCAAACCGCCGAGCGCGTAATGGAATATCAAAGCGACTATCGCCGCAAAAACAAAAAGTCCTACGGTAATCGCAATGTTTTGCTTGATATTTTTGTTCGCCTTAAATAGAAACGCTATACCCAATCCCGCATTTACTATAAGTCCCCCCAAACACGAGCCGAAGGATATAGTATCGGCAAGAAAGAGTTGAGTTATTATAACGCTTGACGCGCAGTTTGGAATAAGACCGACAAGAGTTACGAGCAAAGGTTGCAATCCCCCGCTTTTCGCCATAAACTCCGCTATTCTTTCTTCGCCGACATAATATACTATTATTCCCATAACTACGTTTACAGCGAGTATATACGCAAGTATTTTCAAAGTATGCAACAAAGGATGTATCAAATATTTTTTGACGTTGCTCTCTTTTGCGTCGTCTATATGGTGTCCGCAACAGCCTTTGTGAATATCCGCGCTTTCCGCGTCTTCATGCTCATGTTCGTCATGACCTTCATGGTCGTGATCGTCATGCTCGTCGCGGGCATGCTCATGCGTATTGACAAAAACGTCGGCGGTCAAAGTTTGAATATCTTCATGACTAGAATTTTCTTGATGAGCGTGATCGTGTTTTTCGCTAGCGCTTTCTTTTTCTTCAATAGTTATCGGCGCTTTCTTTTTCTTTGCCGCCGCATGTATAATAAAATCCACAGCGTATCCTGCGACAAGCGCAAGAATAAGTTTTGCCCCGATTAGCGTAAGGAGTTTGAGCCATACGCCTTTTTGATTTATTGACGAAAACAATATCGGCAACGCTTCGTCCGACGTAGCGATAAAAACCGCCAGCAACGCGCCGAGCGTTATTTGACTTTTGGAATACAGATCTGACGCAAGCACGGAAAAACCGCACTGCGGAACTATGCCGAAGCCCGCGCCTACCGCAACGGAATATTTCGACTTTAATTTATCTCGCATTTTTACGGCGATCTTCTGTTCGACAAGTTCTATTAGAATATAAAAAACTAGCAAAACCCATGAGAGTTTCAAAGTATCCAAAAATGCGTCAAGCAATACGTCCCACATAATAATCCGCTATTCCCCCGACCTAAACAAATATATTGCTCTCGCAAAACTCTCGAGTTCTTCATCATAAGCCATATAATTGCCTATTTTGATTACAGGTCTGTCCAATATTCCCCTTCTGCCGTTGAGAATCTTCATAGCGCTGGAACAGAGCGCATTTACTATCTGTTTGTCTATTTTAGCATACGTTTTTCCATCAATCACTACGTTGGGATTTATCATAATTTCAAAAGAAAGTCCACCGAGTTGTTTATCCCCGAAATTTACGTCTATATAATCCAAAAGATAACTCAACTCTTCATCGCTGTCGATATAGAGATCTGCGACGTAATTTCCCACTTTCACTTTGCGCGACGAATAATACTCCTTATCGTCAAACTTCGTATCGGCGATATAATAAAGATAATTCTGGTTGACGTAACCGTCCAAATTAGTTCTTTCTTTATCTGTAAAAAGAAAATACTGATATGATAGATATTCGGTTTGCGCATTTACTATATTTGCGTTGCCCCACGTTGCGTCGCTTAGATACCACCTGCCGCTCAATCTAACCTTGTTCCATGCGTGTCCCGCGCCGTAACCGTCGTCGCCCGTAACTCTCACGCAATCTATGCCTTCGATAGCGCACATCAGCGAATAGGCTTTTGATATGCCGTCGCATACCGCAGATCCCCTTAAAACGCCTTCGAGATAAAACGCGTCGAAAAGATAAGTTTTGTTTTTGTCCGCGGCAATCTGCCCGATTTCAGTGTTTGTGTCTGGATACGCGACTGCGTTGTCGTATTGTACGTTGAGTATGATCCACTCGTAGATCGCCCGCGTCTTTTCGAGATCGCTCATAGATTCGTCGCATATCTGTCTGAGAATTTCCCTATAACTACTATATATCCTTTCAGCCGCAGATCCCGCTTTCGGCAACGGACGGTAGCCGTGCGACGCAACGTAGAACAGTTGGTTTGACGTTTCTACTTCAAAAGTTTCTTCAACAAAGTCTATCGGGAATTTATCATAATCCAAACTCCTGCCTTGTGATTGCAAAGCGAATATATTACCCAACTGCGTAGCAAAATCCTTCTCGTCAGTCGACGATAATACGGCTTCTTCACCAGAGATATCGTTTGCCAAAGCGATCTTGAATCCGCCGTCCTTATACGCGTAACTGATCGAAGCCATACGCGGATAAGTCGCAGCCGTCAGAGCCTTATTTATCTCTTTCTTTATATCGTCGCGAGAAGTAACGTAAGTGATATCTATATAATCGACGTCGACAGGCGCGTTGACTTCTACGTTACTTACGATATTAAAGAAGCAAATATAGTCGATATATGCGATAAGTTC
>JAIEEW010000173.1 GCA_029067255.1 Clostridia bacterium
TCTAGGCTCAGACCAGGTGTTAACCACTTCCAGCATCAAGGCTTTTGGAAAGTTATTTCTGATGGAGTTTGCCGATTCCAACAAAAAACGCATTGCAGTTTCAGCCTCTTGCGGAGGCGACGCTCTCAATTCGGCAACGGAATTGCTAGACTTTGCAAAATCACAATTAACCAAATTTTCTTCAGTTTCGGTACGCGAATATAATGCGGTAGATATATTGAAAACAAAATTCGGAATACTTTCGGAAGTTATATCCGACCCAATTTTATTTACTTCTGCGCAGAAGTATAGAAATTTGGCAAAAAAAGCGCCGAAAATATCATCAAGCTCCCCTTATATGCTTGCATATGTGCTGGACCCTACTTACGATAAGAAACAATGTATAGAAACAATTGCAAATCATTTGTCTCTATCAAAAAAAGTTGCTCTTGACGGAAGAAAATTCACTCATGAAAACAACTTCAAAAAAATGGATATGCCTGACGATACTCTGCCGGAACTGAATGAATATGAATGGCTGAATTATTATAGTAACGCAGATTATATTTTTACAGACAGCTTCCACGGCGCGGTTATGGCAACCATACTAAATAAACCTTTTATTATGTACGCCAATCACGGACGAGGATATCCTCGATTTGTAACGCTTGCAAGAACATACGGTACACAATCGAGAATGATTGAGAATTCAAGCGAGTTGACTAACAAAAAAATTGACGAAAAAATCGATTATATAAAAATAAATCGCATAATTGAAAAAGAGACTGACAAAGCAACTAAATGGTTGAAACAAGCGCTTTCCGGCGAAAAAACCAATGCCAAAATATGTGAAAAAAGTGTACAGTACAATTTAGATATATCAAAATTATGTATGGGATGTAGCGCGTGTGTAAGCATTTGCCCTGTAAATGCGCTGTCATTACAATCTGACAGTTTAGGCTACTATAAATCAACCATTGATACTGCAAAGTGTATAAATTGCGGCATATGCACAAAGATATGTCCAGCGCTCTCTTTGCCTGAAAATAACAATTCAAAGCAGCCTGCGTTATATGAGTTCATATCCGCAGATAAAGATGTCCTACAAAAAAGTTCAAGCGGCGGCGCTTTCACTGCATTGGCAGAACAAGCATTTAAGAAAAACGGAGTTGTAGTCGGAGCTGCTTGGGCTGATGATTATTCAGTCGAGCATATTATAATCGACAATAAGCGTCAGTTGCACAAACTACAAAAATCCAAATATTTACAAAGCTATATAAAAGACACTTTTGTAAATGTGAAAAGTTTGCTTGAAAAAAATATATTTGTACTCTTTACCGGATGTCCTTGCCAAGTTACCGGATTGAAAGCATTTTTGAAAAAGGAATATGATAATTTAGTAACGGTAGATTTGCTTTGCGGTAATGCACCAAGCGCAGGATTCTTCAAAAAATATATAGATGACGCGTTCTCTCAAACGCCCGATTACTATGAATTTAGAGCCAAAAAAGAAGGTTGGAATGCTACTTGCGTGGGCGTGGGCGTGGGCGTGGGCGGTAAAGATTATATGCTTTACGGCGCCAAAGACGATGATTATCAAAGAGTTTACCATAATCATACAATGTGTCCGCCGCATTGCGAGCAATGCAAATATCAAAAATTGCCCAGATTCGGAGACTTAACAATCGGGGACTTCTGGGGTATTAGCGCATATGATAAAAATATTTGCACTAAGAACGGCATTTCGGCAGTATTGTGCAACAATGCAAAAGGTCACCAATTTTTTAATGAGATTCCGGACAAAAAAGCTTGCGTAAAAAAAGAAGTTCCGTTAGCTTGGTTGGGTGGAAACGGCTACGCTATAGGCAACAGTCACAATTATTGTTCGCCTAAACGCGATGATTTTTATCGCGCTATAGAAACTATGCCCTTCTCTAAGGCTGTTAACTATGCTTTGAAACCGAATCACGGTATTTACTCAAAACAAGGCGCGCTCAATTTCAGCTCAAAATCAACGCATTTTCATTTTGATTCTAACGTATGGGAAGAAAATTTTATAGGCGGAAATGTTGTATTAACAACCAAAGCTCAATATCCGAAAGTTGGTTTATATGCTACACTTCCGCTAGCGCAGTCGTTAAATAAAGGTCAAACCTATACATTGAAAGCTCGAATTAAGCTGAAAACATCGGCAAAACAGCTTAACTTCCATATCAAAGATTCCGGTAGTAATATAATTCAAGTTATATACACTCTTAATCTTGCCAACGTTAATACATCAGATTGGATTGAAATATCCAAGAGTTTTATACCCGACTCTAAAATTTATGATGAATTTATGTTCGGAGCTTCACAGATATGCGGTACTGATAAGTGGCTGGCAATAGATTATATAGATATAATATGAGATAATGTATTATGTAAATCTAACTAAATAAAGTTAAGGAAAAACAAATGTTATCGATAAAAAAATTTACTTATTTAGAATCCAGTATACCTGGCGTGACCGGCATTGGCTTTGCCAATGATGTTAATTTTGGATATAATGGTAAAACAATATCCACAATTGAGGCGCCAACAAGATTTGATGCCGGAAATTATGACGTATCTTTTGTCGGCGCATTCTCATTTGTAAATTATGACTGTCTTCTACGCGGAAGAATCGGAAGGTTTTGCTCTATTGCGCCAAACTGTATGATAGGCGCCGGCGAACATGACATTAATTGCATTTCGACATCTATCGCGTTTGAGCTTAATACCTCTGAAAGATTTAGCAAATTTAGCAGCTTACTGGATAATAGCGAATATGTTGCTAAAATGCGCGAATGCAGAAAAGAAAGCCGAATACGCGGGGGGGGAACGGACGCTTCTTCCGCTCTACAGTTATTGGAAATGATGTGTGGATAGGAACTCATGCCGTTATAATGCACGGTGTGACAGTAGGTGACGGCGCAGTTGTTGCAAGCGGCGCCGTTGTGACAAAAGACGTGCCACCGTATGCAATTGTAGGAGGCGTTCCTGCTAAAATTATAAAATATCGATTTGACGAATCAATTCGAGAACGCCTGCAAAAAACACAATGGTGGGAATATGGACCTGATATTGTAAAGGGATTGGATTTCACCAGACCTGAATTAATTATAGACGAACTTGAAGAACGAATAGCAAATGGTTTCCCGAAATATCAATGCGATAAATACCTAATTGACCCTGTGAAGAAAGAAATTACAAGAGTTATAAAAGGCACTAATACAACAAAGCTGCTTATGAAACTATAGCATTTTCAATTATAAACAAAAATTACTGATTTATAAATAAGCATCCTCTATTGGATGCTTATTTTCATATAT
>JAIEEW010000174.1 GCA_029067255.1 Clostridia bacterium
AAACGAAGCATTGTGATCGCCGCGAACAGACAAATTATAATGCAAACGACAATTACAAGAAGCGCATAAAAATTTTTGACGACAAGACACAAAATCATTGTCAACATCCCGCTAATACAGAAAGTCAAAGGCAAAAATAATTTTACAGCGACAGATTTCCCGTAACGCGCGTTGTCAAATAAAAACGGAGTTACGCTTCCGAAAATCAATAACGCCGCGCCTATCAATGCGCAGACAAACGACGTTTTTTCGCCTGACGAAGATAGACTTACAGGTTGAGAGTACAAAAATACTTTATTGACAAAATAAGACGTGAGAATAACAAAGGTAATTGCCATAACAATCGAGCAGAAAAAACCGATGATTGCGCCGTAAGTCGGCATTTTGATTTTGTCAAAAGCGATTGCCATGATCAATGCGGTCGCGCTGAACAAAACGCCTATAATGAGAAATTCCATATTATCGCCTATTCTGTCTACTTCTCCGCTGGAATTATAGTGCATGGGAATTCTATTTTGCATAAAAAATATAGCCAAAACCGATACGCAAAACGGCATTAGCGCGAGAATAAAACTCGCGTATTTCAATATTGAAATCGCTTGCTTTGATTTTGCGTTCATAGACGTTCCATCCTATCCTTTTATTTTCTATAATTCTTTCAACTTCCCGTCCGAAAAATAATAGATATTCTCGCATTTAAATCCAAATCTGCCGCCCTTTTTGGCTATGTGCGGTTCAAAAGTAAAATATCCGACGTCGGAAAGACGAACTTTGTTTCCTTTTTCTATATAAATTCTTTTGCTTTTTTTCGTAGTTATCGAATGTCCTAGATTTCCCAAAAAATCGAGATTTACGTAACCTTTATCTGCAATCAACTCGCTTATACGTATATTCAATTCATCAAAAGTAGTATCTACGTTTGCAAACGATAACAACTCGTCGTGAAGGCTCTTTTCCATAACTACGCCTTCTTTCCACTCGGCGTTTTGTATAGTATTTTCATTTGAGCAAAATTTGCCGTTTTCGATTATCAAAGTCCTTGCATAATCGCCCCATATATTCCCTGAACAAGGACTTAAATCCACCGTAATTATATCGTTTTCCATTATAGCGCGGTCGGCAACTTTATATTTTTTGCCTGATACTGAAAGTGTTGTTTGTTCCCCTGCAAATATCAACGCGCCTATTCCGTAATACCAAAAACCGCTCGCTCCAAGTTCCTTCATTTTATTTTCGGCGATCAACTTCAATTCTTTAAGTTTCATGCCTACTTTCAAATTCTCTGTCAGATATGCCATAGTATCTTTCGCGATTTTCTGAACTTCGAAATTTGTCATAAGCGCTCTCCTGCGGTTTTATTATAACACGTTTTCCCACTCATTTCAATATTGGCGGGAGTAATTTAACTCTTTTAATAGATTGCATATAACTAAAATAGATGTTATACTTTTTATATTCGGAGTGTAATATGGCAAAAGATTTTTCGGCAAAAGACGCAAAGACAGTTATTAAAAGGCACGAACAGTATATCGCTTCGCTTAAAGAAGCCAAAGGTCTTAATATAGTTTTACGCGCAGAAATTAAAAAAGCCGCCGACGCTTTCACGGAAAATGAAATTTTAACGATACTGAAAAGCGTATCTGTCGAAGAACTCAACCGAGATAAAAAAGGAATAAGAATCAAATCGCTCGTAGACAACGGATTTGAAACTATGGCGGATCTGCATGCCGCTTCCGCATATGCTATAGCCGACGTAAACGGTATCAGCGAAGATACTGCTTACACTATCAAAAAAACAGTCGGAAAATTAGCCGAAAAGATACGTCGAGAAGTAAAAATCAAACTCAGTATCGACAACCGAAACGAATTCACTACCAAATTAGTCAGCGCTATTTCCATATACAAAAACGGTTTGCCCTACGCTAAAAAGAGCAAAACCTTGCTTGACGATTATTACGGAAAGATCACTCTCGCCATTGAAGATCTTTTGCCTGCGACGAAATCGTTTGGCTGGCTGTTTGTATCCAAAAAACGAAAAGACGGCGCTATAACGGCTTACGCTCTATTAAAGAAACTTCTAAGCGACGATTACAATGAAGAAGTAACTTCTCTGCTTGCCGAACTCAACAAAATTTTGGCGACGGACGAAGTGGACGCGTGGGAAGATTTTGATAAAAACACCGTTTCTTTTTACAATATACTAGAAGATATTTGCCCCGGACTTTTGGGTACAGACGACGTTGTTTACGGTTTGCCCGAAGATCTAGCGTTGGACATAAAACAAGAACCTATTTATCTTGACGGACTGAACTGCTCTTTACGTAGATATCAGGAATGGGGACTTAAATACATAC
>JAIEEW010000175.1 GCA_029067255.1 Clostridia bacterium
TAACTACACTAATATAAAAAAATAAATCGTTCGGCGAATAAGGGGGATTTGCGATTAGTAAAATAGCGATTTTTTTGTTAAGGCAATACAAGAAAAAGTCCCCCGTACCTTATGTTCGACATAAAAAACAACTACAGATCAAAAGTATATTGAATTACATGTAAAATAAAAATGTTCAACGGATAAGAAAAAAGGCGGATAAGATTCGCCTTAATCCTGCCTTTCTGCCTTATACGCCAATCTTAACGTCCGAAAGTTTGAACTTCGCGCAAATTATATAAGGATTGAGCGCGCCGACCTTGAACTTACCGTAAGACGTCATTACAAACGTGCCGTCTTCAAGGCAAACCACTCCGCTGTATCCGCAATCCGTACCGCCGTAATTTCTACCGACGTGTATAAACAAATCTCCGTAAGTGTCGTTTGTGGGATCGTCGTCGGCGTAACTCATCAAATCGTCAAAGTCGCCTACCCATGCTACCCAGCCCCTAGACAGACAGTCTACGGAAGAAAGCATATTTGGCTTGAATTTCTTGCCGTTTTGCAAAACCTGTCTAAAACTTACAAGCACTTTTCCCGTAACGAGATCGATTTCCGCTTTATGTCTATCGCCAGTAAGACAGTAAGGCAATTCTTTAGGTTCGCTCCACGTTTCGCCTTCGTCGTAAGAATAACAGATAAGCGAATTGCTTACTCGCCTGTTTGCTCTCGCGAGCATGATAAGACAGTTGTCTTTTTCGTTGCGGATGATCTCCAACTCGCACATGCCGTACTTATCTTCAAGTTCGTGATGCTCTTCGAGTATCGGTTGCGGGACGCTCCACTGCGGATTGTCTCCGTCAAAAGTCAAAATAGTCTTGTAATTCATATATCCCGCTCCGGCGTCGATTCCGTAGTCGTGCGCTCCGCGGTGGAAAGTACCCATCCATTTGTCTACGTACTCCCCGTTTTCTTTAAGTTGAGTAAGCGAACTCATAGCGACAACGCCGTCGTAGCCTTCGCCGCCCATTTCTTCTTTTCCATACCAATGAGTGAATTCGCTCCACGTTTCGCCTTTGTCGAAAGATACCGAGCAGTTGAATCCGTCAGGACGCGCTCCTATATCGTTCCAGTTGGGACATCCGGAAGTTATCAAAAGAACTTTTCTTCCGTCTCTCATATTTAGTTTGTATACGCAAGGCGTTTCCATAGAGTTTTCCCATGACTCGGGAAGATTGTCGATAGTCTGCCACGTTTCACCCAGATCGTCGCTATATTTGCCTATGATTGCGCCCTTGCCGTGTCCGGACGGATAAAAAGTCATAAGTCTACCGTCGATCTCTACCAAATCGGGATGACCGAGATACTTGTTAAATTTCTTATCTACGACAGTCTTATACTTTCCGTCGAGATTTGTCATATTACATTCAATAAATTCTGGCGCCTTTTTACTTGTTACGCTCAATATACCGTGAAAAACGCAAAGCGTAGTCAGCAGCGCCGTTATCACGCTTATAATTATGATTTTCTTGACTTTCGTTTTTTCCATAGTACCCTCTAAAACTATATTATACTCATAAAACCATGGCTTGTCAATCATGCATTTTGCTTTTGAGTTGACAAAAAATAATTTTAGGTGTATCATTTGAATATCAAAATATAGGCAGGTGAAAATATGGATATAGATTTTTTCAAAAAAGAAAAAGTTGTGAAAATGAAAGAAAAAGACAAAGACGGCGTTTCCGCTCTAAACGTTATAATAAATAAGATAATGCTTGCGAGTATAGAAAAGCGCGCGAAAGGCGAAAGCCTTAGCGAAGGCGATATTCTCTCTCTTTTGCAAAAAACTGAAAAGGAACTTATCGAAGAAAAAAGCGGCTACGAAAAAGCGGGAGCAAACTATCTAGATAAAGTCCAAAGTCTGGACAATCAAATAAAGACTATCAAAAGTTATCTCCCATCTCTTATGAGTAAAGAAGAAATCCAGGAAGTTATACTCTCTCTCGACGACAAATCCGTTCCAAACGTAATGCGTCATTTCAAAACCAACTTCAACGGCAAGTGCGACATGAAAGTCGTCAACGAAGTTCTTCGTTCCTTAGTTTAATAGGCATAATAAGCGTTAAAACGACTTGCACCAAAGCAATCACATTTTAATTAAATGCGATTGCTTTTCTTTCTGTCAAGTTCTCGCCTTTCTAGAGCAAACGTAAAATCTACGATTTTAGTCGAACTAAAATATTGATTTTTTATTAAACTAGATTTCTCCACTACGGTCGAAATGACGGGTAAAGTCAACAATGTCCGTCTTCTCTCCCGCTATTGCGAGCATAGTCGAAGAATCTAATCTATTATTGTTATCCTATTATATTTAGATATTTCGACTTCGCTGTCGCTCCGCTCAATATGACGGGTAAAGAATTATTTCTCTGTACTCTTAAGATAATTGTAGAAAAGCCTTTACCTTGTTTTATTATATCCTTTCAAACTAATTCTCGTATAATTACAAATGACGGGTAGAGTTTGCAAATATTGTTCTCTATCCCGTCATTCTGAGTGTAGTCGAAGAATCTATTCTTATGCCGACTGGCTTTCCGTTTTAAGTCCAACCAATTCTATTTCAATTATTCTCTTCCTTTTTCTCATTCAAGCATAAAATCTCGTTGGCGTCCAAGTTCAATAATTCGCTTATTTTAGCAAACTTATCCAATGAATACATCACAAGCAACGACAATTTGTTGAATCTTCTTATTCCCATCTTTTTGGCAATCTCTCTTTCTGTCATACCGCTGTTGTTTATCGCTTCTTCTAGTTTCTTTTCAATTCTGTGAAATATTCCAATTTTTTGCTCCTAATTATTTACGTTTTAATAGTTTACGAATTCTT
>JAIEEW010000176.1 GCA_029067255.1 Clostridia bacterium
AACGTTTTGCGCGCAAAGTTCGCGTATCTAAGGAGATAAAATGGCTAATTTGACAATGGACAAACTCGTTGCTCTTTGCAAAGGCAGGGGCTTTATTTTTGCGGGAAGCGAAATCTACGGCGGTTTGGCCAACACATGGGATTACGGTCCTTTGGGCGTGGAACTCAAAAACAACGTTAAGCGCGCTTGGTGGAAGAAATTCGTTCAGGAGAACACTCTCAACACCGGACTTGACAGCGCGATACTTATGAATCCCAACGTATGGGTCGCTTCAGGACACGTCGGCGGCTTCTCCGACCCGCTTATGGACTGTAAAAGTTGTAAAACAAGACACAGAGCGGACAACCTTATCGAAGATTATATTGCCCGCAAAAAACTCGATGTTACAATAGCCGGTTGGTCCAACGAAAAAATGGAAAAATATATAGCGGACAACTCCATTGTCTGCCCCAACTGCGGAAAATGCGATTTCACGGGCGTAAGACAGTTTAATCTTATGTTCAAAACATTTCAGGGCGTAACTGAAGACAGTACGAATACTGTATATCTCCGTCCCGAAACGGCGCAAGGTATTTTCGTTAACTTTGTTAACGTTCAACGCACGTCCCGTATGAAAGTGCCTTTTGGAATAGGTCAGATAGGAAAATCGTTTAGAAACGAAATCACTCCCGGCAACTTTATATTCAGAGTAAGAGAATTCGAACAGATGGAATTGGAATTTTTCTGCAAACCAGGAACTGATCTCGAATGGTTCGGATACTGGAAAGAATTCTGCAAAAACTGGCTTCTCGGCTTAGGAATAAAGGAAGAGAACCTTAAACTTCGTGATCACGATCCTGAAGAACTTTCCCACTACTCCAACGCTACGACGGACTTTGAATTCAAATTCCCGTTTGGCTGGGGAGAACTTTGGGGTATTGCGGACAGAACGGACTTCGATCTCAACGCTCACGCAAAAGTAAGCGGTAAAAATCTCGAATACACCGATCCGACTACTAATGAAAAATACGTTCCTTACGTTATCGAACCGTCGCTCGGCGTAGAGAGAATGGTGCTTGCTTTGCTGTGCAACGCTTATGAAGAACAGGAACTCGAAGGCGGAGATTCCCGTGTGGTAATGCATTTCCACCCCGCTATCGCTCCATACAAGGTTGCGGTACTTCCGTTGCAGAAAAAAGCGCTTGGAGAAAAAAGCGAAGAGATTTACAGAAATCTTTCCAAAAAATTCTCCGCTACTTACGATGAAAGCGCTTCGATCGGCAAGAGATATCGCCGTCAAGATGAAATCGGTACGCCTTACTGCGTAACAGTAGACTTTGAAACTTTGGAAGACAACTGCGTTACGGTAAGAGAAAGAGATTCTATGCTGCAGGAAAGAATTTCTTTGGATGAACTTGAAAGTTATCTTGCAAAACGTTTGGAATACTAAAAACAATATCAAAAATATAAAATTACCTTTGCGGTAAAGAAAGCGTCGAAGATTTATCCCCGTTGGGCTTCATAACTTCGGCGCTTTTATACTATTTTCAAGAAAATCTATCACTACCTATGTAATGCTTTATGAGTATGCGGTTATTGTATTTTCTTATCCGATAACTAATCCAACCTGCTCGATTAATCGACTTGTTAGGTTTGCCTTTCTTCGGTATATACAAAAGACCTCCCCCAACGCGTAAGCGCGGGCGAGGCCTTTTGTGTATAATTATGGGTATTTTGTCAAATTTTAGTTGTTCAACCTTTGGTCGAATAGTTGGGCGCTTCTTTCGTTATATTTATGTCGTGCGGATGGCTTTCAATCAAAGCGGCGTTGGAAATCTTTACGAACTGAGCGTTTTTACGCAATTTCTCTACGTTTTCCATACCGCAATATCCCATACCTGCGCGCAGTCCGCCCATAAGTTGGAATACCACGTCGGCAAGACTGCCTCTGTAAGGTACTCTACCTTCAACGCCTTCGGGAACAAGTTTCTTAGCGTTGGTCTGGAAGTATCTGTCCTTGCTACCTGCCGCCATAGCGGAGAGCGAACCCATACCTCTATATACTTTATAAGATCTGCCTTGGAATATTTCTATTTCGCCCGGAGTTTCTTCCGTACCAGCAAAAAGACTTCCAAGCATTACTGCGCTTGCGCCTGCGCCCAAAGCCTTGACTATGTCGCCGGAGTATTTTATACCGCCGTCAGCGATAATTCTCTTGCCGAGTTTATCAGCCTGCTCTGCGCAATCCATGACCGCCGTAACCTGCGGTACGCCGATACCCGCGATAATACGAGTCGTACAGATCGAACCGGGACCGATACCTACTTTTACTACGTCCGCTCCGCTGGATATAAGCGCTTTTGTCGCTTCCGCAGTAGCAACGTTGCCTGCTATAATGGCAAGTTTTGGGAATTTGGCCTTAACTTTCGCCACGCAATCGAGCACGCCTTTAGAATGTCCGTGCGCAGTATCTATAGTGATAATATCGACTTTGCTTTCAACCAAAGCGGAAACTCTATCCATTATGTCCGCAGTTACGCCGACAGCCGCGCCGGCAAGTAATCTACCACCGCTGTCTTTAGCGCTGTTGGGATACTTGATAGCCTTTTCTATATCTTTGATCGTTATCAAACCTTTGAGATTAAATTGCTTATCTACAAGCGGCAACTTCTCTATACGGCTTTCGGCAAGGATTTTCTGCGCCTGTTCAAGAGTAGTGCCTACCGGCGCTGTAACAAGACGCTCTTGAGTGGTCATGCAATCGCCGATAAGTTTGGACATATCCGTTTCGAATCTCAAATCGCGGTTGGTAATGATACCCACGAGTTTTCCGGAAATCGTAACGGGAACGCCGCTGATCTTGAATCTGCGCATAAGGTTGTTTGCTTCTTCAAGCGTATTGTTCGGACCGAGCGAGAAAGGATTTGTAATTACTCCGTTTTCGCTTCTCTTGACTTTGTCTACCTGCTCTGCCTGAGCCTCGATGGACATATTCTTATGAATAATACCTATGCCGCCCTCTCTTGCCATCGCGATAGCAAGTTCGCACTCCGTAACCGTATCCATAGACGCGCTTAAAAGCGGAATGTTGAGAGTTATATTTTCGCACAGTTTCGTCGAAAGGTCTACCTGCGACGGCAATACCTCAGAATACTGCGGTATAAGCAACACGTCGTCAAAAGTCAAGCCTTCCTTAGCAATTTTGCCCATTGAATAATCCTCCGAACTTTTTAATATTTTATAACATTAAAATCGTTAAGTCAAACAAATTGCCCCACTCTCGACAAATTTTTCGTAAATATCTTAAAAG
>JAIEEW010000177.1 GCA_029067255.1 Clostridia bacterium
TGGCTGAGTGTTTGAAAAGTTGTAGAAAGCAAACGCTGAAAGACATCGAAATTATTTGTGTAGATGACGGTTCAAACGACAATTCATTAAGTATAATTAAAAAGTTTGCAAAAAAAGATAAAAGAATAAGATATATTTCCAAGAAAAATTCCGGTTACGGCAATACAATGAATGTAGGTATGGATAACGCAACCGGAGAATATATAGGCATAGTAGAGTCGGACGATTACGTTGCGAAAGATATGTTCGAAACTTTATATAATAAGGCAAAAGAATACTCGTTGGATGTAGTAAAATCGGATTATTGTACTTTTTCAACGGCAAACGGCTACAAGCATAGCGTATATGAATGTACTTGTCCCGAAATAACGTATTATGACAGACTTATAGAACCTAAAAAGCTGAAAAAAATATTCAGTTTTCAAATGAATACCTGGACAGGAATATATAGGACAGATTTTCTTCGAGAAAATAATATCAGACATAACGAGACACCTGGCGCATCTTATCAAGATAACGGATTTTGGTTTCAAACTTTGGCATTGGCAAAGCGTGTTATGTTTGTCAATAAAGCGTTTTATTATTATAGGCAGGACAATCCTAATTCGTCTATTAACAGTAAAAGCAAAGTATTTTGCATGAATGAAGAATACAAATTTATTTATGATTTTATCAACTCGAATGAAGAGGTAAAAGAAAATTTTGCCGAGGAATATTTTATAAAGAAATTTTTTAATTATATGCACACTTATCAGCGCATAGCAGAAGAATATAAACTTACATTTTTGGAAAGATTTGCTAGCGAATTCAGACAGTCTATCGAGTCAAATGAATTGAAGCTGGAAAAGCTAAAAGATAACTGGGTAAAGATGATGTGTATGAGGATAGTTGATAATTACAAATTGTTTTATTATGAGGATAGTATTTATTCGATGGAGCAGCGACTCAATGACGCTACAGAGCGTTTGAACAGAGTTAGAAACTCTAAAGAAATGATTAAGGGTAGAAAATACACATCTAAAATTAAAAAAATTTTAGGACGAATTTGAGGCAATTGCTAAGAGGTATTATCATATGGTAGAAAAATCAGATTTGAAACAAAATGCAGTTAATGATAATCAAGACGGTAAGATGCCTTTGGTGTCGGTTATTGTACCTGTGTTTAACGCTGAAAAAACAATAAAAACCATACTGTGCTCTTTGATAGGGCAAACGTATAAAAATTTGCAAATTATTTGTGTAAATGATGGGTCAACCGATAAATCATTAAGCATATTACAGCGAATAGCCAAACTTGATTCAAGAGTTGTTATAATCGACCAAGAAAATGCAGGACCGGCAAACGCGCGCAATATGGGACTTAACGCAGCGGAAGGCAAATATGTCAGTTTCGTAGACGCCGACGACAATGTCGATTTGAAAATGTATGAGACGCTGGTTGATTTGGCTGAAGCAAAAGAGGCAGACATTGTTATATTCGGCGGAGAACCTCAGCCGTTGGAAGACGCCCCTGATTGGATAGTTCGGAAAATGTCTCCTAAAGATAATATCTTAGAAGGTAACGATGCGGGTAAGCTGGCGCTTTTTTATGAGAATAGCAGTCGTCCGTTTTTATGGTTACATTTTTTGCGCAGGAGCATATTGGAACAGAATCCGGCTTTGCGCATGAGCGAAGATCTTGATTTGGGTGAAGACCAGCTGTTCCAGTTTATGTATTTTCCCAGGGCTAAGAAAGTTGTAGTTTGCGATAAAAAATTGTATAAATACAAATGGCTCAATGAGGGCTCATTGATGTGGAAGTACAATAATCGACGCACTGAAAAATTTGAAAAGCATTTGAAAATAGTAGAGAAGGTATTTGAATATTGGCAGAAAGCTGAATATGAAGATAATTTCGGTTTATTGATTTCTTGGGCGATAGATTTCCTTTACGACGATTTAATGCGTTTTCCTATTTTTATGCGCAATTCTTATGCAAAAAAAATTGTCGAAATTACGAAAGAGTATAATCAAGATTTATCTATGTGTAATGGCAAAGAAGCTGTGAAAGCAGAAAAAATTGCTGATATTGCTTCCGAAGTGATTTCCTATGAGGATTGTTTTGAACAAGATATTAATTCAATTAAAAAGGCTATTGAGCGTACTGAATTGGAAATACAGCTATGTATGCAATCTAAAACATTTAAGTTAGGAAGATTGCTTACCTCTCGCTCTAATAG
>JAIEEW010000178.1 GCA_029067255.1 Clostridia bacterium
CTCGACGAAGCGTACGCGAAACTGTCTGCAAAACAAAAGAAGTTCTTTGATACGATAAAAGAATACGCAATGAGCAAGGATAAATGCAAAGAGAAGAAGTCGACGTATTATATCTTGCTGGGACAGTCTTCAGTAAATCCACTAGTAAAATTGACGATAAAGAAAGACTGTACGGTAGCGTTGTTCAAGATGGAAGACGAGTTTATGAAAGACATACGCCGCAACGCAACTAACGACGGAACGAAAGTCAAAGTAAAGGAGACTGAACTCATAGTAGGGGACGCTCAAGCGTTGGCAACAGCGAAAGAGATGATAGATTTACGCGAAGACCAAATTGAAAGATATAATGATTACGTGAAGGAACAGCGGTCAATGAAACGTAAGTAAGCAAAGCAATGATTACTTACCCGTCATATTGAGCGGAGCGACAGCGAAGTCGAAATATCTAAATATAATAGGATAACAATATAGACTAGATTCTTCGACTACGCTCAGAATGACGGGTAAGTGAACAGGTGTTGTAAACTCTACCCGTCATTTGTAATATGAATGAAAGGATATAATAAAAGAGTCATTCTATCCTACCGTCATATTGAGCGTAGCGTAAGCGAAGTCGAAATATCTAATCTAATAATAATCAGTATATTAAGTCCGACCGAAATCGAAGAGTATCGTAGATTTCGCGTTTGGTCGGGAAAAGCGAAGCCGAAATATCTATTGTAATAAAAATCAATACATAAGAACGCATAAAAAACGGCAAGCGTAACGCTTGCCGTTTTTGCAATGTTCAAATTATTTTTTATATTTCAATCTTTTGTACTCTGTATCAGGCGCGTCGATAAATCCTTCCGTTTTTGCGTTGGTTTCAAAAATTATGTTATCTGCGTTGTTGAGCGCGAGCGCAAGATTTTCGGGCGTACGTATCGTCCATGCGATTATAAGAAGGTTGGGGTTGAGTTGTTTGAGTTTCTTATAATAAGCGCTGGGTAGATTCTTAATGCTTACCGCAAGAAAGTCTACAAATCTATGCTGTTTATACGCGCGTACCATAATTTTATGCAGAGCGTACCAGTCGCAGAGTTGACCGAGAATTACTTCAGGATGATTCTTCGCCCACCAACGCACGACTCTTGGATCAAAAGATTCGATACAGTAATTTCCTTTGTAATGTCTGAGTTCTTCCCAAACTTGCGAACAGGTAAGTTCGACAGTCTTTGTCGGTTTGATTTCTATTACGAGATTGACACGTCCGGCAACAAGATCCAAAACGCGCGAAAACGTTGGGATAGAGTAGTCGGTATTCATAAGTTTGTACTCGTCAAGTTTGGAAGTGTCAACGTCGGTTACTTTGCCTTCTCTAAGACAGGTGCGTTTGAGTTTGGGATCGTGGTGTACAATAAGTTCGCCGTCGTTGGTACGCCATACGTCGAATTCGATGCCATAACCGTGATTTATCGCATTTTCAAACGCGCCGAGCGAGTTTTCGGGCAAAGTCTTATTATCGTGCAGCCCTCTGTGAGCGACGACGGTTTTTGTTAGCCATTCGGTTTGCTTTTCCATAATTTTCTCCTTTTCAATATCCCAGATTTTCGTTTATGATTATCGCGTACACATTTTCCTGCAACCTTGTCGGGTGATGGGAAATCAAAGTAGCGTTGCAAATACAATCGTCGCTGTCGCAGTAGCAACATTCCCCCGTAGAAGCGCAAGGGGTGTTTTTGTTAAGCCGTCTTGCGTTGAGCGGGCAGGCGATATTGCGAACGCGTTCTATCGCGCATTCCAAATCAGGCGAAATCTTGTTGACTCCCAAAACGTAAATTATATTTTTCACTCCGTAAGCGAGAGCGGATATTCTGTTTGCAGTTCCGTCAATATTTACGAAATCGCCGCCTTCGGTCAGCGCGTTTGTAGACGATATATACCAGTCGCTTGATCCGGCAAGTTGATGAAGACGTCCTTTTAGTTCGGGCGAAATTGTGTCGTAAGAATATACGGTATTGCCTTTTTTCGCGAGAGCGAAATCCAAAGCGAGTTCCTTTACCGTCATACTTCCGCCGAATCCCACACTGGCTTTTTCGGGGATAAGGTCGAGTACGAATTTTACCGCGCTGTCTTTATCTTCGAAAAAATAGGGGTTGAATCCTTTTCGTTTTAGGTTGTCCATCAATTTTTCCGTCTGCATATTTGCCGCTCCTTCTGGAATATTTTTCGTAAAGCCGCCGCTTTGTTTAGTCAAGCGGACAGACCTTTTGTTCGAGTATATAAATA
>JAIEEW010000179.1 GCA_029067255.1 Clostridia bacterium
TACAATCTCTTTTCCGTAACGATGAAGAAGATGGGTATCGAATTTACTTTCGTAAAACCCGATTGCTCTGACGAAGAGTTGGAAGCGGCTTTTCGTCCGAACACCAAAGCGGTATTTGGAGAAACCATCGCTAATCCGGCGGTAAACGTCTTTGATATAGAAAGATTCGCAAAGTTTGCGCATAAGCACGATGTTCCGCTTATAGTCGACAATACTTTCGCTACTCCTATAAATTGCAGACCTTTGGAGTGGGGCGCGGACATAGTTACGCACTCGACTACCAAATATATGGATGGACACGGAGCGGGCGTCGGCGGAGCGATAGTCGACGGCGGCAAGTTTGACTGGACGAAAAATCCCGATAAGTTTCCGGGGTTGTGCTATCCCGACGATAGTTATCACGGCATGATATACACTGAAAGATTCGGACTCGGCGGAGCGTTCATAACCAAAGCGACCGCCCAACTGATGAGAGATTTCGGATCTATTCAGTCTCCGCAAAACGCTTATATTCTCAATCTCGGTCTTGAAAGTCTTGCCGTGAGAATGGAAAGGCATTGCCAAAACGCGCAGAAGATAGCGGAGTTTTTGCAAAAGCATAAAAACGTCGCATGGGTAACTTACTGCGGACTCAAAGAAGATAAATGCTATGAGTTGGGACAGAAATATTTGAAGAAAGGGTCTTGCGGCGTATTGAGTTTTGGAGTCAAGGGCGGCAGAAAAGCGGCGGAAGAAGTAATGAAACATCTCAAAACCATCGCTATCGAAACGCACGTTGCAGACGCGCGCAGTTGCTGTCTGCATCCCGCGAGCGCGACGCACCGTCAGATGAACGACGAAGAGTTGGCAAAAGCGGGAGTATCGCCCGAACTTATACGTCTTTCCGTCGGTATCGAAAACGTTGACGATCTAATCGAAGATCTCGACAACGCGCTCAACGTTCTCGGCTGAATCGGAACGTACGACAATATGGAAGAAAACCGACTTGCATAGCGGTAAAGGAGAAATGTTATGCCTATAGTTATACCAAAGGAATTGCCCGCTTTCGATATTCTTACAAAAGAGAAGATATTCGTTATGCCTAAAGCGAGAGCGGTAAGTCAGGATATACGTCCTATTGAAATCGCGATAGTGAATCTTATGCCTACGAAAATAGACACGGAAACACAACTTATGCGACTGCTCGGCAATTCGTCGTTGCAGATCAACGTTACTTTGGTGAATATGGACAGTTATATTTCCAAAAATACTCCGCAAAGCCATATGCAAAAGTTTTACAAGGTCTTCGACGATATAAAAGACAATTACTACGACGGAATGATAATCACGGGCGCGCCTGTTGAAACAATGCCGTTCGATGAAGTCGCTTACTGGAAGGAACTTACGGAGATCATGGCGTGGTCGGATAGCCACGTTACTTCGACCGTGCATATATGCTGGGGCGCGCAAGCGGGATTGTACTATCATTACGGAATAGACAAAGTCGCGTTGGATAGCAAACTTTTCGGCATATACGAAACAAGAGCGGAAGATAAATACGATTTGCTTTTCAAAGGTATGAACGACAAAATGTTTATACCTATGTCAAGGCATACTTCCGTCGACGAAGAAAAACTGAGAAGCGTGAGCGATCTCAAAGTTCTTGCAAGCGGTAAGGAATGCGGAATAGCGATAGTCAAAAGCGTTGACAACAAGAGATTTTTCCTTACCGGTCATAGCGAATACGATCGCGCTACGCTCAAAAAAGAGTATCTGCGCGATTTAGATAAAGGTTTGGATATTCAACGTCCTGTAAATTATTTTGAAGACGACGGACTCTACAATATTGATTTGAGTTGGAGAAGTACGGCTTATCTTCTATTCAACAACTGGCTCAACTACTACGTATATCAAGTAACGCCGTTTAGTTTCGATATAGAAAAAAATAGCGGGCGCGATTGAACGTTGGGCGGGGCAGACAACATAGTTAAAAAAATTACGTACGCGTAAAAGGTAAAAAAATATCCGACTTTCGTCGGATATTTTTTTATTGAATATTCAATTAGAATATTTTTATCGAATCTTCGTCGCCTACCGCAACCGCGTTGCCTTTCATTTTAACGCGTTTTTCGCCGAAAGCAGCGACTGCTATGTCATATGCGTCTTTAGCCTTTTCTTCGTCGTCGTACCAGGTTATTTCGATTTTGTAACTGTCGATGATTGCTCCGAGAATACCGCCGTCATCACCTTTCTTAACTGCCAAAACAGAATTGCTGGTTTTTGTAACGGAGTATTCTTTCTTTTCGAATTTTTTTGCTACGCTGTCTACGCTAGGCGTACACGCTACGCAAATTGTCGCTATCATTACTACCAAAAGTACGAGAGCAACGGAAAGAACAATTTTCTTTTTCATTGTGTATTTGCCTCCTAAACTAAAATTTTTTTAAGTAATTTTATTATAACACCTAAGTAATTTGATTGTAAAGGATTCACTAAAAATTTTATGCACAAAATTTTTCAAAATATAGACATTTTGGATGCTTATGGCATCTTAATAGACACAAGGGCGGATTTTTTCTATCAACGTTTTTATTGATTTTTTCGCTTTAATAGACAAGCGTTATATTAGACTGTCGATTCGTTGCCTTAATGGACGAATTGTGATAAACTGTATATAGAAAGTCAAGGCGGAGCGAGAGTGGAAATACTGGAAAAAGTTATAAAATTCATAAACGACAATATACTGTGGGGAATACCTATGGTAATACTTATTCTCGGAGTGGGAATATATCTTACCGTTCGCAACAGATTTACTCAAATAACGAAATTCTCTTACGCGTTGAAAATGACTTTGGGCAGTACGTTCAAAGGCGTAAAGGATAAGAAAGAAAAGGGGAAAGGCGTTTCGCAGTTCGAAGCGTTTTCCACGGCGATAGCGGGTACCGTAGGCACGGGTAATATCGTTGGCGTAGCGACTGCTATTATCTCCGGCGGAGCGGGCGCGATATTTTGGATGTGGCTGTCGGCGTTCGTTGGTATGTTTACTAATTTTGCCGAAAACGTTTTGGGAATATATTACAGAAAAAAGGGCAAAGACGGCGAATTTAGAGGCGGTCCGATGTATTATATTTCTGAAGGTTTGGGCTGGAAGTGGCTTGCTATAATCTTTTCGGTATTTTGTATGCTTGCTTCTTTCGGCATGAATATGGTTCAGATAAATACGATAGCGGATACGCTCAAAGGGGGATTTTCCATTCCGAGTTGGGTAAGCGGTCTTGTAGTTGCCGTAGTCGTGGCGTTGATAATAATCGGCGGTATCAAACGTATCGGCAAGATCGCGTCGTATATCATACCGTTTATGTGCTTAGGCTTTATGCTTATGGCTTTGATAATAATATTTATGAATATCAAATCTGTTCCGGCCGCTTTCGCGCAGATTTTCAAAGGCGCGTTCAGTTTTCGCGCAGTAGGCGGCGGAGTATTCGGATACGCGATAATGCGAGCGATGCGATTTGGATTAGCGAGAGGCATTTTTTCAAACGAAGCGGGACTAGGAAGTTCGGTTATAGCGCACAGCGCTTCTGATACGGACGAACCTGTTAGGCAGGGACTTTGGGGAATCTTCGGAGTCTTTCTCGACACAATGATTATTTGTACTTTGACTTCGCTTGTTATTCTCACGAGCGGAGCGTACGTTGAAGGATCGAGCGAACTTAGCGGGGCGATACTATCTCAGACGGCGTTTGCCGCGTCGCTGGGATCGTTTGGCAAAGTTATTTTCAGTCTTATTCTTCCGATATTCGCATTTACTACTATACTTTCATGGGCGTACTA
>JAIEEW010000018.1 GCA_029067255.1 Clostridia bacterium
TTCTTGTCGAAAGGTTACGGCGTGGTCTGTTTTGACTATAAAGGCAAGACGGACGAAAAATCAAAGTATACGATCTACCCCGACTCGCTCAATTACGCGAATTTGGCGTTCAGCGCAAGACATTTGGACGGATTTGTAAAATCGCCGAAAGACTCCTGCGTATTTATATGGAGCAAGATTTGCCGCAACGTCATTACTTTCGTCAAAAAACTTTTGGGCGAAGACAACAAGATATATTTGCGTTCTTCTCTCGAAGGCGGCAATATTTTGTGGCAGGTCGCGGGTATGGACAAACGCGTCGAAGGCATTATCGCCGCAAACAATGCGGGTTGGGAAGAAAGCAGGGGTTTGTTCAGATTCTCCGAAAGTCCCGACGAATTCAATTTCTCGGAAGAAAAAATCAAATGGATGAGCGCTTGCGCTCCGCAGTCTTACGCTAAGTTTGTGGAATGTCCGGTGCTGTTCATTTCGGGTACCAACTCGTCGTTGACCAGTATAGACAGAGTGGAAAAGACGTTTTCTCTCACCAAAAACAACGGCGACAATCTCGCGTGTCTTTGTTCCAACCTTTCCAACACTATGAACGCCAAAGCAAAAACTTCGCTGGCGATATGGCTGGATAAGGTCTATTACAACCAACCGCGCCCCAAAGCGCCCAACGCTACGTTTGAAGTCGTTGACGGTCAACTTTGCATGAAGATAGATTACGACTCTTCCGTTGAAGTGGAAAGAATAGTCGCGCATTACTGTTATAATGAAATCAACAGCGAACTGAGACACTGGAACAAAAATATCGTTTCTTCGGCTAATCCGCTTACGCAGATACCCGTAAGATCGGGCGATACGCAGGTATTCGCTTACGCGTCCGTATACTACAAGGACGGTCAGTACTATTCTTCCCTACCGATAATGTTCAGGCTCGACGGCGTAGATATCGAAAGGATAGCGTCCAAACGTTCGCACATTGTCTACGAACGCAAAGACGGACTTGACGCGTGGGTCGTTGACAACAACAACGGCGAGTATTTTATGCCCGAACTAAAAGCGGGAGCGTATGACATAGTCGGCGTTACTGCCGAAAAAGGCAATCTTGCGACTTACAAGATAAGCGACAAGATATACGAACATAGCGAAAACAGCATATTCCAGTTTGACTGCTACTCGGACAAAAGCCGTTCGCTGTATGTGGAAATGTGCGTGGAAGTCGCGCAGTTCAAATATGAATATTACAGAGTCGAAGCGCGACTCAGCGGCGACGAATGGCAAAAAATCGCCCTTTCGCACAACGATTTCAAGACAGCCGAAAGAGTTCCGCTCAAAGACTGGAAAAAGGTTAAGAAACTATCTTTTCTCAATATTGACGGCACTTTGATAAGCAATATTATTTGGGTATAACAAGGTGTTGAAGTTAAGCGAACTGAAAGTCGGAGATATTCTCGTTACCAAAAAAAATCACCCGTGCGGAAGCAATCGATGGGTGGTTTTGCGTACCGGCGCAGACTTCAAATTGAAATGCGAAAACTGCTCTCACACAGTCGTTATGTCAAGCGAAAGCGTAAAAAAATCAGTAAAGGCGGTAATTGCCGAATAATCGGCGTAAAATCATGCAAGAAGACGGCGTAAACGTACAGGAAAACTACACCTATATAAGCGACAAAAAGAGAGCGGGAAGACTGGGCGCGCTCAATATCTTTCTTAGCATTATCATTGTTTTGCTTTTGATAGCGCTTATAATCTTTACCACGACTATAACTTCTATCAAAGTCAGGGGCGAAAGCATGATGCCTAATCTCGTCGACGGCGACAGACTTGTTCTGCTCAAACGCGGTTATACGCTCGAATACGGCGATATTGTCGTATTTCACAGAGAACAGGACGAAGACGCCGCGGTAAAAAGAATCATCGCCAAAGGCGGCGACGTGATCTCTTTTGACAAAGAAGCGCTCAAATGGGTGCGCAACGGCGAATACGTCGAAGAAGACGCTTATTTCAACGGAGAGTACAGCGAAAGTTATTTCTCGTCAATGCTCTTTGAATTGCAAGGAAATGGACTTACGATCCCCGAAGGTCATCTCTTCGTGTTGGGCGACAATCGCAATATGCCCGGTTCGTACGTTTCGAAAGACAGCCATATGTACGGTTCCTTATCCGAAGATACCGTACTGGGAAAAGTTATACACATTATAAACTAAACGTAAACGGTTTTTACGAAGGAGCGTAACAATGAAAGCAATAGTTTCCGTAGTAGGCAAAGACAAGAAAGGCATTATCGCGCAGGTATCGTCCTGCCTTTACGATATGTCTATCAATATCGAAAACATATCGCAGACGATAATGCAGGATTACTTTACGATGATTATGGCGGTTGATACGAGCGACTGCTCTATCAAATTCGACGGCATTAAACAAACGCTCAATGCGCTCGCAGAAAAGATGGGTCTGGAGATCCATATCCAACTGCAAAGCATTTTCGACAGCATGCACCAAATCGACACCGTGAAAAAGGGGCTTTGATATGTATTCGAGCAATGAAATTATCGAAACTATAAATATGATTTCCCAACAGCATCTCGACGTGAGAACGATCACGTTGGGTATTTCGCTGTTCGACTGTATCACTGACAGCAAGCAACGTACTTGCGAAAAAATCTATGACAAGATAATGTCCAAAGCAAGCAACCTTGTCAAGATCGGCAACGATATTTCAGGCGAACTGGGCGTGCCTATCGTCAACAAGAGAATTTCCGTTTCCCCGATCAGTCTGATTTCTGCCGCAAGCAAAGGACATCTTGAAATCATCCGTACTCTCGACAAAATCGCCGACGAAACGGGCATAGATTTTTTGGGCGGCTACTCCGCTCTCGTTCATAAGGCTATGACGCCTTACGAAAAAGAATTCATTCTTTCTATCCCGCAGGCGCTGTCGACGACAAACAAAATTTGTTCGTCCGTCAACGTCGCTACTTCCAAAGCGGGAATAAATATGGACGCGGTCGCGCTTATGGGCAAGATAGTCAAAGAGTGCGCTTATCTTACAAAGGATAACGATTCTCTCGCGTGCGCAAAACTCGTCGTATTTGCAAACGCAGTCGAAGACAACCCGTTTATGGCGGGGGCGTTTCTCGGAACGGGCGAAGACGATACCGTCGTCAACGTTGGCGTATCCGGTCCCGGCGTAGTCAAAACCGCGCTTGAAAAAGTTGACGGGGATCTTACGCAAGTAGCCGAGTGTATCAAACAGACCGCTTTCAAAATCACTCGCGTTGGACAACTTGTCGCCAAAGAAGCGAGCAAGAGACTAAACGCAAGTTTCGGCATAGTAGACCTTTCTCTTGCGCCAACGCCGGTAGTTGGCGATTCCGTTGCGCATATACTTGAAGAAATAGGTCTTGAAAGCGTAGGCGCGTACGGCACGACGGCGTGTCTTGCTATGCTAAACGACGCGGTCAAAAAAGGCGGGATCATGGCTTGCTCCAACGTAGGCGGACTGTCCGGCGCGTTTATACCGGTATCCGAAGACGCGGGCATGATAAAAGCGACGGAAATCGGCGCGCTCAATCTCGAAAAACTCGAAGCGATGACTGCCGTTTGCTCCGTAGGTTTGGATATGATAGCAATACCCGGAGATACGACGCCCGAAGTCATATCCGGTATCATCGCCGACGAAATCGCTATTGGCGTTGTAAACACGAAAACCACTGCGGTAAGGGTAATTCCCGTCTATGGCAAAAAAGCGGGCGAATACGCCGAATTTGGCGGTCTGCTGGGACGCGCGCCTATTATGGATATAAACAAGTACTCCCCCGCAAAATTTATCAACCGCGGCGGACGTATCCCCGCGCCGTTGCACAGCAACAAAAACTGATAACGTTATGAAAATAGAAGGCAAAAACCCGGTCAAGGAAGCGCTTGATTCGGACAAAGAAATTTCCAAACTCTATATTTCCAAAAGCGCCCGCGATTTACAGCGTATTATCGACGTTGCGAAAGCCAAAGGCATACGCGTGGAATTCGTCGACAAATTCTATCTTGATAAGATAAGCGAAAGCGGAAGACATCAAGGCGCGATAGCGATAGCCGAAGATTTTCGCTATACCGACGTCGACGATATCATTGCTTTTGCAAAGAGTAAAAACCAACGTCTTTTTATGATTTTGCTAGACGGAATCGAAGACCCGCACAATTTGGGCAGTATACTCCGCGTCGCCGAATGTATGGGAGCGCACGGCGTGGTTATTCCATCAAGAAGAAGCGCTTGCGTCAACGCTACGGTACTTCGCGCTTCCGCCGGTTCGGCAAACCATATCCGAGTCGCAATGGTGGGAAATATCAACGATACGATACGCTATCTTTCCGACAACTTTGTAAACGTCTACGCCGCAGACATGCAAGGCGCGCCCGTTGACAAATGCCGTTTCGACGAAGATCTTGCAATCGTAATAGGCAACGAAGGCAGCGGCGTAAAACCGCTTACGGAAAAACTCTGCAAAGGCGTGATCTCAATACCGCAGTACGGAAAAGTAAATTCTCTCAACGCGTCCGTGGCTTGCGGAATCATATGCTATGAAATAACGCGACAAAGAAATTCTTAGCCTATTAACGCAAATAAACCGACAAATAAAAAGCAAAACTCTCCGACTTTTTCAAGTCGGATTTTCTTTTGCAAAAAATATTACGCTCGCTGCTCTTTCATTGCGTTGACATAGCGGCTTTTATCTAATAAAATATATAGGTCGACTCTAAAAAATACGTAAGGATAGTTATCAATTAATGATAGAAAAGATTTTTGGGAAATGGCATATTGCCGAACTGATTTTGTATATCGCGGGTTTGGCGCTGATAATTATTATGTCGGCGTGTTTCGGCGCGTCCTGGATGTCGGCTATCACCGGACTTTTCGGTTTGAGTTGCGTGCTTTTCGCCGCCAAAGGAAAAGTGATCGGAATACTTTTCACATGGGTGATGATAGTATTTTACAGTATCCTTTCCTACAAGAATAAATACTACGGCGAAGTGTTTATAAACGTGTGTATGATGTTTCCGATGACTATAATCTCGCTCGTTGCGTGGATAAAAAATCTCGGCAAAGACTACGTCGTCAAAGTCAACTCCATCAAAAAAACGGAAATCATTATCGTCTTTGCCGTAGCCTGCGCGGCTTTCGTCGCTTTCTATTTCATACTTCGCGCTTTGGGTACTTCTCAATTGATATTCAGTACGATATCTATCGTAACGAGCGTGCTTGCAACGTACTTCCAGTCTAGACGTAGCAAATACGGTTTTCTTGCATTTTTGGTAAACGACGCAGTACTTTGCGTATTGTGGCTTTTCGCAACTCTCGAAGACGTCAAAAACGTCGCTATGCTTACCGCCGTCGCGCTGTACGTCGTAAGCGATATTTACGGATTTTTACGTTGGAGCGCGCTGCAAAGACGTCAGCAAAGAGAAAGTCTAACGGAGAATTGACCTACGGCATTCAAAACGCTACAATCGGAAAAGACAAAGTATGCGACAGCCAACCTTTTTACGACGGTTCAATATGTAAATTACTTATACTTCGAAATATAAAATAACCGCCGCGTAGGTAATTAGCCTACGCGGCGATTTTGAATAGTCTTATTCGTCTTCTACGGTCTAATAATAAAACCTTGTCCGTCTACTCCGTAACCGTCCAACGAAGCGTCGTCCGCAAGATTGCATTGCTTTCTCAACCAATTCTCGTAAAGATTTTTGTACATATTCGCATATGCAGTATTAGATTGAGCGGTATAATAATTGTAAAGATTTTTGAATAAATTGCCGTTGTTGGTCAATTCCGTAATCTTCTCTTCGCCGTTTTCATGATATACAAGACTGCCGTCGCTATATCTTCCGCTTAGATTCAAACTTGCGGTCATTATATCTGTATCTATACTAGCGAGTATAAATCTTACGTCAACGTTGCGATCGTAACCGTTGTAAGTCGACGAAGACAAGCCGCCTATCGACAGGTTGTCGCCCAGTCCCAGATAAGCCAGATTCTCCGCAGAAGTACCGTAAGGAATCATGCTGATGAATTTGCCTACGCTGTCCTTACTATGGAAATTGACTAGCAACGCATTGACGAGTTTGCCGTAATAATATCCTTCCAACGGGTACTTGTAATTCCAGCCTTCGTATCCGCCTATCGATTCCGCCGGATGTCCTTTTATGATTATATCGAATTCCTTGCCGTTCATAGCGTAAACGTATTTGAACGCAAACATATAGTTGAGATAATCGTTAAACGCCGCGACTTTTATAGCGTCTTTCTGAGTTTGGGTAGGCGCTGTCGCCCAACTGTCCGCGTTGTTGAACGTTGATATAAACGAATCGTAATCGGCTTGCGTAGCAAACAGCAAAGGATGTTTATATTTTTGATCGAGTTGCGCATAGGAATCGGGAACGTCAGCGACAGTTTTTGCCCCGCCTATTCCGTAAGCGTCGGACGAAGCCCATTTGGGATAAGCGTTGAAACGCGAACCGATAAACACGAGTTTCTTTTGCGGCACAGTTGTTACGTTGTCCGAAAGTTTTGTTCTCGTCAAAGTTTTGTAAGTGTCTTCATAGTAATCCCCGTACATCAGTTCGATATAGTTCTGTTTACTTTTTTCGTCAAGCGAATTCACCAGATACGAAATATTCGCGCTGTGAACGTTCAACTCATATCCGTCTATCTTATCGCCGTTCAACAAATCGATTACTTTGGAAGTATATCCGTCCGCGCATATAGATTCTACCATGCTTATAAGTTGAGCCTTGTCTTGCATATACAGTTTTACGTTATCCAAAGTAGTAGCGGGAATGACGAAATCCCATTCGCAATCCAAATCGTACATATTGAGATCTGCGCTATTCAATACCGTTTCGCGATACTCTTTTGCCCAAATCGCTTGCTCTACAAAAGTATCGTAAGGCTGATCGTCGTTTTCGGAAGCAGTTTTACCGTTTATAAAAGTTTTTCTGAACCCGTTGTACAAAGCCGCTCCGTCTTCGCAAATTACTATCTCATACTGTTTGTCGGTAAGTCCCGCGTCTCTTACGAAAAGATATCCGTAATACAAATCCGCGTCGCGCAAATATATGATAAACTTTTCGTTTCCGAATACGTTTAATTCATTTATCTTGTTGAGCATATTCGCATAGTCGTCGCGCGAAAAACTCGTTCCGTTTTTAGACGAATCAAATCCTACGTTATTAAATCCCGCGTCGGAATCCGCTATGCCCCTGTACGTTATGCCCCTTTCTATAAGAGCGTAAGTATCGTAACCGTTGCCGATACTGTAAAGCGCCGAAAGTACGGGCGGTATGGTCGCTTTCGTAAATATCATATTGTAATTTGTATTATATGAATTTTGAAGTGATCCGTCGCAATACGCGTTTATCCACTCTTCTTCGCTGCCCTTGTATTTAGGATGATATTTGCAATATATTTGATATGCAGACAGTCCGTCGTCGCCATCGTCGCCTGGATTGCCCGTTTCGCCTTTATCTCCTTCCGAACCAACATCGCCAGTTTCGCCTTTCAGACTGTCAAGCCATTCTTGATAACTTCCCGAAAAGCCGTTTTCTACCGCAATGTCATAAGCCGACTTACCGTCTTTACATGCAACGGCAAGCAAACATAACGCTACCAATAATACCGCTATAATGATAATTTTTGCGTTTTTCTTCATTTCCTTCTCCTTTGTGTCCATTTTCTCAATTTTAATATGTTTAGAATTAAAAAATTTATTATTTCCGTAAAAACATTGCGGTCAGTAAAACTATAGGTTAACTGACTACTGAATTTTATCGGAAATTGTCATATTTTGTAGAAATATTCCTATGTAATTATATCTTACGGTATTGTTTTTTGTCAATTGCATTAGGTCAGTAAAGGTATACTTTTCCTGACCGAAAGGTATTGACAAAATTTGTAAAATATCATATAATTATAATAGAAAAATGCCCTGATTTGCAATATTTTATATGAAAAAAAATTAGTCAGGAAAAGTATACGTTT